>NZ_JBXYJF010000029.1:0-38550 GCF_057396245.1 Psychrobacter sp. CX16 | reverse complement strand
AAATTTGTTAATATATATTTTAGTATTTGTTATAAATAAATAGCTATAGGCAGGCTGATATCGAAAAAAAAGTGAACAATAACTGAAGATTACGCCAGTTACATGCATTAACATGCTGAATAACTGAAGACGTAAATTGTATAATTACAAATAATAAGAGAGATAAAGGATATCTTTTGCGCTCTATAAATCAGATAGTATAGAATGCTGCTTATCCACTTAATTTGTTTAACTGGGACATCAGATACATGCCGCCAAAACCATCTTCCTCACTAAAAAAATGGCTCCCTGCAATCTTGCTTGCCCTTGCATTGCATCTTGTGGTCATTATCGTACTATGGAATAGTCAAAAGCAGCCATCACCAACTGCTAACAGCGATAAAGCCATTGCTTCACAGCCGCAAGCTGATGGTACGGCTCAAGAAGCCATTGGAACTAATGGTACAGACGTAGTAGCTACACTCACAGAAACCAGCTCTGTTGAGAATTCAACAGATGATAAAGAGGATACTGATGAAGAATCTGATAATAATAAAACAGCACAAGAGGATGATTCAGACTCAAAGGGTTCTAAATCTGAGCAGTCTACTCAGACAACCACCACTGCAGATAAAACCAATATAGAAAAACCGGCATCTAAACGAGCAGAGCAAGCGATAGTTAACAACAATAATGCTACTCCTGATAACGCCTCTCAAGCGCCCTTAATGAATTCTCAGAATGATACATATAGTAATGTCAACGTAGGACGTCGCCCTCAAGGTAATCCTAATGAGCGCTTATTGTTGGAAGATGATGTGCCTAAAGCACAGGCGGTGGTCACGGCTGATGAGCAGCAATATGATAAGGCAGCGCAAGAGGTCGAGCAGATTAATGCTCAGCTAAGCGCTACCATCAATAAAGTAAAAGAGCAGAAAATGCGTGAGATTAAAGCGCAGCAAGAGAGAAATAAAAACCTGCATTTGCAAGATAGGCAAAATCAGCAAGGTAGTCGCTTGAACGAGCAGGTCGCTATTGTCAGCGAGCAGTTAGCCGTAGATAAAGCTGCAGAGGCTGAGTTTAGTCACCTACAAGAGTAAAGACTGTCGATTTAAAACAAAAAGGGTCAGCACTTAAATTAAGTACTGACCCTTCTTGTTTTAAGACGTTTATCTATCTTTATTTAGCCGTAGTAGTCTATAAATGCTGAGCAGATATCTGGCTACTTGTCTGGACAACCTTGATGCGTGCCTGCGCCATTCTCATTAATCTGCTTATTAATAGCCTCCAAACGCTCAGGTGTGCCCACATCGACCCAATCGGCTGATAAAACTTCTGCGGTGACCTGCATTTTAAGCATCGCCTGCTTTAATAATGGCGCCAAAGCCATTACCTGCCCTGCCACAACACCATCAACCAGCTTTGGTGAGACCACACTGATACCAGCAAAGGTATATTTAGGCGCATCTGCAATCGCTGTTTCACTGGCCAAGCCATTATTGATAGCGAAATCGCCATTTGGATTGTGCGCAGGGTTTTCAATCATTAACAGGTGTGCCTTTTGATCCGCACTTAACTGATAGTCCGTCAGCTGCGACAAATCATAATCGCTCCACACATCACCATTAATTAGAATGAAGGGCGCATTGTCCAATAGCGACTCTCTTAATGCTTTGGCTATCCCGCCAGCTGTCTCTAATGGCTCATCCTCTTCGACAGACCACTGAATCTGTACCCCGTAGTCGCTACCATCACCAATTGCCGCCATCAATTTATCGGACAGCCAAGAGCTATTAATAACTATATTGGAAATACCGGCTGCTTTGAGCGCTTTGATATGCCAGACAATTAGCGGTTGACCGCCGACCTCAACCAAAGGCTTTGGCTTCTCTAGCGTTAACGGGCGTAACCGAGTGCCTTTACCCGCAGCCAAAATCATTGCCTGATGAATAGGTTTGCTAGAAGAATTATTGGTACTGTCTGCAGGCTGGATAGAAGTCATTGATTAACCTTATTTAATGCTTATTTTTGGACGTGTTCTTATAAAAATAATAACAGTACTGTCAACTATTACCTATTGATAATGACCAAATTTGTGCTCAAATTTTTCAGCAACGTTATTTTGTAGCCAATGCGTCATCGGTTCAACCGCTTGTTTGATATTAGCATCGCCATTATCAACAAGCCACTGCAGCTCTACCATCAAATCACGCCATACTTTAGGAATATCAGCTAAATAACGTGACTTGCCATCACGCTCTGAGAGTCTGACAAAGATACCTAGCACTTTAAGATGACGCTGTAGACCCATGATATTAGTATCACGCGTCAATGACTTTAGACTGTCTGCATAGCCAAACCCTAGCTGCTGTGAGCGATGCCAGAAATACTCAATCCAGCTTGCAATTTGCGTTTCACTCCAATCCACGTATGCGTCTCGTACTAAGGAGACCAAATCATAGGTATAGCTACCTATTACGGCATCTTGGAAATCAATCACCCCAAGCTCACTGCTGTGATATTGGTCTTGCATCAGGTTACGACTGTGATAATCACGATGCACCACCACTGCTGGCTGCTTGGTAATATAGCCAATAATTGACTGGGTAAATTGCTGCCAAATAACTTTTGCTTCGCCCGTTAATTCAACTTCAATATAAGGCAAGAACCAATCGCTAAATAACGCCATTTCTCGCTCGAGCATTGGCGCATCATAATAAGGCACCTCAAACGACTGCTTGGCTGTCGCAATATCAATACCTTGTAAATCTAATAGGCAATCAATCGCCCAACGATACAAGTCATCAATTTTGCCACTGTCTTGTTTTACCTTAGCATCTGCTAATAAGTGCGCAAACTCTGTGCTACCAAAATCTTGCAGTACTAAAAACCCATTCGCCCCATCTTGAGCCAATAGGGTCGGCACATTAATATGATCGGCCATTAAATGGTCAATACGTACAAAGCTCTCAATCGACTCGAGCTCAGGCGGTGCGTCCATAACAACATAACTGGGGTCTAGTTCAGCCTCACGTGCCGCTGCTGCATCTTCTAAAAAAACACGGTGATAACGTCGGAAGCTGGCATCTCCGGGCAGGCTCTCTATACGAAAAGATTGATTCTCGAACGCGGACTGTACAAACTGGGTTAATTGCTCAAAACGCTCTGGCGTATGATAGCTATTCGGTGATTGTGCAGCGGTTACCGCTTGATTTTGGCTTGGTGAGGTATTTGTCATAATTAGGCACTTATTATTTGCATCATAAATGAGACTGACAAAGCAGCTATCGATTTCGCTGCCTATGATAGCACGTTAACGGCTTTGGCTATTTTGATAACATATTTCTTCAATATAATTGACTGTATTTACTGGTACTTAGCTGCTTATTAATACTAAAATAATCACATAAACAAGGAGGAGTGGTATTCTATAGTCGAAGCCAACTAAAAAAGGTACAAGGCAACCGAGTGCAAGTACTACTGTAGTAGGCTAAGCGAGGTTAACACCGTAACTCTTTAGTCTGGCTATGATTATGATTATGATTATATTGTCACTAAATCAGCTTAATTCATGTAGCCGTCAAGATTTTGATAAATTTAAAGGAATATAGTGTAGCTGATTTGCCTTTTTTTGACTATGATAAGATACTGCAAATTTATATCATCACTTATCGCCCAACAATTCTATATAATATAGCCTGATAATTCGATGAATTAACCTGTACATAACAGTTAACAAGAGCGGTGCATCTCATCTGTAGATGCCCGCTAAGTGACATGATACTTTTTAACTCAATATAATAAGGTATTCCTTTGCTGTACTCGCAACTATACCGCAGTATTCTGCGTGCCTGCCGTGACTTCTCGCGCCGCCCGCACACTAAGACTACTCTAGCGATAAGCTTACCCTTATTGATTAGTGTGCCTAGTGCTTATGGTGCCATTATCAGCCCTCAAACAGATAACCACTCATCTGTTGAATCTGCGACGCCTGCTAATCCAGGGGATATCGTTACGCTCAAAGACTCATCAACGCAGTCTGTGAGATCGCTATCTAGCCAACAGCCTTCTGCCGCGCAAATAGCCAAGCAAACCACAATTCAGGTAAATACGCCGTCGACTGTGTCAGAAGAGCTTTCAGTGTCAACAAAGTCTTCAAATAATAAGACGACTAATAGTAAATCTGTTAGCGACACTCAAGTTAAATTAAATGAGCCACATGAAGTAAGTCATGTGTCAGGTGATACCCACAGGCAATCACCGCTGACTTCTGATGCCAATAACAATTCAGCGACGACGGTTCAAAAGGTAACTAAGCCTGTTTCTCAAAAAGAGGCTAGTCATATAGCTGATTCGAAAAACACTGGTATAGTTAAAAGCAAAGCCAAAAAACCTCAGCAAGCGACTCAAAAAGCATCCGTTAAGTCTGTTGCTAGCCACAATAAAACCAACTCTCATAAATTAGAAACTCAGGTTAAACATACTTCTAAGACTGCTGTTGATAAGTCAGATTCAGACGAACAAGGCGCAGCGCAGCAATTACGTAACATTGATAATCTGCCTTTAACAGCTCAGTCAAATTTAGCACCGCAGTCGGATAATAACTCAATCAGTGATAGTGCGTCATCATTAGTGAGTACCGCACCGCCGCCTATTAGCAATGAAGACGGTTATATTGGTATGACTGAAAGCAATGCTTCAGCAGCTGACATAGCAGAGCAAGCACAGAAAAATACAGCCAATGCGGCTAGCAATACTAAAGTTCTAGAAACAAGCGCAAACAATACTCAAGCTTCTGGGCTAAAAAAACACGCCAGTAACTCAAAGACGCTTTCTGAGAGCTTTGAGGAAGACAGTGTTCAAAAAAGTTTAGAGCGATTGGCAGAGTTTTATCAAATACAAGCGAGCGACCTGCGTGATCGTTTGTCTAACTCAGACACCGCCTCCACTGAAAGCAATATTATCGACGCGAATGCCTCAGCCCCTGTCGCAGGGCCTAATATTTTCAAGCGTCAATCTGCCTTTGATAACGTACCTCGCTGTGAAGGGGTTTGGGTTACGCCGACTAATTTAGGCGCAGATGAGGCTTACCAACAAGCGATCCAGAGAGCGCAGCGTGAAGATGGTCTATCGACTGTTAATGGCCTACCGCTACACGCACAGGCCGATTATGCTTACTACGACAACACCACTTACGTCGAGCTGGCAGGTAATGTCGAAGTTATGCAAAATGGTCAACTGGTCACAGCCGACCAGGTGTCTTTAGACTTAAACAGCGGCATCGCCGGCGCCAAAGGCCGCGTATTATTAGCAGACTCAGGTCCAACCAATCCAGATACCTCAGTGACTAATCTAGAGCAATTGGTAACCAATCAGCGTACGCATAATCAAAATGGACTAATTGCCGTTGCTGATGAGTTGGCTTACAACACAACCAGTAGCCAAGCGACTGCTTACGATGTAGCCTTTGCTAGCGTTCCAATGCAGGCCCATGGTTATGCTCAAAAGCTGAACAAGCCAGATGAGACACACTACCAATTAGACAAGGTGATGTTCTCAACCTGTCCACCTGCCAATCGCAAGTGGCAAATTGAAGCACAACAAATTGACATCGATACAGAAAGCGGCCGCGGTGAAGCATATGATGCGACTTTCCGTCTGGGTAAAGTGCCCGTATTTTATCTGCCCTACTTTAACTTCCCAATTGATGACAGACGCAGTTCGGGTCTATTAACCCCAAGTGCGCGTATTGATAGTGACAGCGGTCTGAAATTAAGCGTACCTTATTATCTGAACTTAGCACCAAACTACGACGCAACGATAACCACTGACGTTTATACCAATCGTAATCCGATGTTGACCGGTGAATTCCGTTATTTAACCGATAATTTCGGTGATGGTAAATTGACCGCGGCCTATATGCCAAATGATAAAGAATATGATGATGAAGACCGCCGCGGTATCTTCTTTGAACATGGTTGGGTGTCAAAAGAGATACCTCGCTTATCTGCTGATGCCGTATTCAGCTATGTGTCTGACCCTGACTATGTCAGCGACTTTGACGACTTTGGTCTCGTTGAAAACCGTCTGAATTTACCCAGACGTGCTCAGGTTAATTATTATAACGATTACGTAGATGCACAATTTAAGGTAGAAACCTTCCAAAGCTTAGATGCGGTTGATGTCGATGGTAATGAGATTCAGGACAAAGACAAGCCCTATTCTCGTCTACCGCAACTATCTATTGATTATCGTTTGCCACAATTTAGCGGTGCGTTTAATAATTTACGGATTACTGGTACACATGACACCGCTTACTTCAAAAAATCGATTCATGATGACTCTGAAAGTGAAAAAAGTGGTGTGCGTCTGTTTAATGAGCTAAGCGCCAGCTATCCATTAGAGAATACATGGGGCTATATGACCCCCAAAGTGAGCTTACAGCATCTGTACGCCGCTTACGATGAAGAGAGTCGTATTGATAACGATGTGTCTCGCTCTGATAACGACAAAACAGCCTTTGTGCCTAAGTTTAGTGTCGACTCTGGCGTGAATTTATATCAATCAGGCTCACCATTTGGTTGGTTTGATAATTCTTTAGGGGGTTATCAGTTGTTGACCCCACGCTTAAAATACACTTATGCAGCATATGATAAGCAAGAAGACATTCCCAACTTCGATACCCGTGTGGCTTCATTCGATTATGACCAGCTCTTTGCAGACAGCTGGTTCTTAGGCCATGACCGACTGGCAGACAGTAACAACGTATCTGTCGGCGTAAACTATCGTTACATCGATGCCATGGGCGTGACAAGATTTGATGGTAGTATTGGTGACCAATTCTTTTTAGACAAACCCAAGGTCACTCTAGGGCCTGATGACGAAACCTTTGATGCCAACTCAACCGGCGTGGCCTGGCGCTCAAGTGTGCAGCCATACCGTAATATTTGGTTTGACTTCAATGGTGCTTTAAACTCAGACAATGATTTGAACTACATCTCAAGTCAAATCAGATATCGCCCGACGCCAAACAGCTTAATTAATTTTGGTGTGGTCGAGCGTAAAAAGGACCCTATCACCAACCAGTCGAGGTTATCGGCATTAACTGCGTCAACCATTATTCCTATTAGCAATAACTGGCGATTTATGGGTCAAGGTCAATATGACAGCCGCAATAATAAGTTTATTGACGCGACTCTTGGTGTGGATTATGAAGATTGCTGTTATGGCTTCTCTATCTACGGACGCAGTTATTATAATGATTTAAATTTAGATAAAGACCCAAACCATGCTGTAATGGCGGAATTTAGAATTAAAGGTATCGGTAATCGCAGCAGTCGTCTAAGCAGACACTTAGACGATAAAGTCTTAGGTTTTGAACCTGTTGATTCATTATGGAGATCAAGATAAAGCGAAATAATGGGTAGCCAATGACGGCTATTACCGCTTTACCGAGAATAACTGATATATAGTATTACCCCTTTAGATACATTTATTTTACTTAGATATTAAATTAATAAGCAGGCCAACTATGACGATACTCAGCCCAATCTCAAGCAGTGAACATAAGCCAAATCTTAGCACTTCTCCTCAACCAACCTTTGGTACTGGTCGATTAAAGACTTTAACCCGCACCCTGATGATCAGCTCAGCGCTTGGTTTATTGACTGTCCCTGCTTATGCTGCCAACGAGACAGAGAATAAAACTGCCGAAGCAAGTGAAGTGAGTTCTGTACAGGCTCTTGAGACAACGTCTACAAAGGCGCCAACGCCTATTTCAGCACGTGAAAGTGATAACGGCTTAATCGCTTTGGTTGATGACACCCCTATTCTTAAAAGCGACTTAGCCCAAGGCATCGCTGCTGCTCGTGCACAGATTCAAGCCAGCGGTCAGCCTATGCCAAGTACTCAGCAATTACAAAGTGAAGTGTTGAACAGCCTGATTATGCGTGAGCTACAGTTGAGTATGGCTAAAAGAGCCGGCATCCGTCCTAATCCAGATGCGGTTAACCAAGGATTAGCGCGTATTGCACAATCACAAGGCTACAGCTCATTAACAGAATTGCAGCAAGCTTTAGATGCCCGTCAGCCAGGCAGCTATGCTAACCTTCGCTCAAGAATCATTGAAGAAGAGTCTTTAAAAACCTTGCAACAAAGCCAAGTAAGAAACCGTGTAAGTATCTCTGAGCAAGACGTGGATGCTTTCTTAGCGTCACCAGAAGCGCAGCGCTTGCAGCAGACTGAATACCATACCATTCATATCCGTGTACCTTTTAGTGATGACTATAGCCGCATCACCGATAGCGAAAAAGAACAAGCCATGCAAATTGCTCAGCAAACCCGTGCGTTATTACAAACCACGAATGACGCACAAATAGTCTTAGATGAGTTGTCAAATGGTATTGCTCGTGACTATGTGACACCGGTACAGGGGGGAGATATGGGCTATCATGAAGCCTCTACTTTGCCGACTGATATTGCAAAAAGCATTACCCCATTAAACCCAGGTGATGTGACAGAACCACAAATCACACCAGCAGGTATTGACGTGGTGAAATTGGTCGATAAGCGTGGCAGTGAAAATATAATTATTCCACAGTGGAAAGTACGTCATATCTTAGTTCAAGCTGATGCAATGAACAGCGATGCGCTGGCTGAACAAAAGATTAATGATATTTATGAGCAGCTGCGCCGTGATGCTGACTTTGCCGCATTGGCAGCCACTTATTCAGACGATCCTGGTTCAGCCGGCCGTGGTGGTGATTTGGACTGGGTAGCTGAAGGTCAAATGGTACCTGAGTTTGAAGAGATGATGAAGCGTACACCACAGGGCGATTTCTCAACACCGTTCAAATCGCAGTTTGGTTGGCATATTCTTAAAGTAGAAGACACCCGCGAGAAAGATGTGAGTGATACAGTTAAGCGTAATCTAGCGCGTGATGCGCTATTCCAACGCTTGGCTCCTCAAGCGCAAGAAGATTGGTTACAAGAATTACGTGCCAACGCCTTTATCCAAATCTTTGACTAAGGTGGTTTAGCCTTCAAGGCTTAATACTTAATCAAAAAGGAGCCCGCGATATTAATATCGCGGGCTCCTTTTTGATTAAGTATTAGGGCGTGTGGAACATTCGCAAATTAGCACTGCTGATAGCTAAAATTGTTTCAGACTAGGCGTAAACCGTCGTTAATGTCTAGACCTTGACTAGGTTTGCAACAACGTCTGGGGCGATTTTAGCATCAGCCTCACTCGAGCACAGCTCTCGCCTTGCGAACGGGCAAAGCAGTGCTTTGCTTAATCCGTTCTCAGGAGCGGGACTCTTTTTTGCCAATATATTGCGAAATTGTCTAACTTAGAATGACTAAGCGTCAAAAATTTCACTGCATATTGACTATAAAATAGTCGCCGCCAGTGCCATGGTCGAATGTTCCACACGCCCTAGTCTAATTTCTATAATATAGTCAGAGAATTCTAAAATGGTGACAAGGTCACCAAGCACATGTACTATATATGTAGGCTTAGCGATATTAATACCGTAACTATCTAGTAGTAACTGACTATAATTACGCAAAGACAACTATAGACCTAATACACCTCGTGGATCGACAGGACTGCCATCTTCACGCACTTGGAATTCTAAACCTACTTGTGAAGTCTGACCAGAACTACCCATGCTAGCGATACGCTGACCGGTTTGTACGCGGTCGCCCTCTTTCACAAACAGTTGCTCATTATGAGCATATACCGTGATATATCTATCATCGTGTCGAATCATGACTAAGTTGCCATACTCTGGTAAGCCATTACCTGCATACAAAACTTGACCAGATTTACTGGCAACGATAGGGTCGCCTGTGCGGCCACTAAACCACATACTCATCTCGCCAGTACTGGCATTAAAGTTCTTAGTGACTGGGTTAGTCGTTGGATAGGTATAACCCGTTGCTGATACGCCGTTACTGGTCTGTGGCGCTGGTCTGTTATTTTGTACAGGTGGGGCTGAATAGGTCGGTGCATTACGTACTGGCTGTGCTCTATTAGCAGATACAGGTGGCGCCATGTTACCGCCCTCCCAAAGCTTTAGCCACTGCCCTGCATAAATAGTGTAACGGCTATCTAAGCGGTTTAATGCGCCTAATTGGCGATAATTTAGGCCATAACGTGCCGCAATCTCGCTAACTGTGTCGCCTGATTGAACTTTATAGAAATTTGGAACGCCGCGTGCATTTACTTGAATATTTGGACCACCGGCATTTTGATAGACAGGCTTGGTTGCACAGCCTGATAGCATTAAGGCACCGCCTAGAACTGCAAAAGCTATGCCCTTTAACTTAAATGACGTGGTATTTTTTGATACTAACTGGTTATCACTACAAGCATCTGAGGTGTGCCCGTCTAAAATAATCGTCTTAGACATGAAAGTCTCCCTATAAAAAATACAATATTGACAATAGATTCAAAGATAACGAAAAAGTGTACGACAGTGACTTTATAATACAATAACGGCCAGTACAGGCATTATTTAATTGCAATATAACGCGGTACTACCAAAATTTCTGATTTATAATCCTAACCACATAATGACCTAAGTCAATATACAATCAACACCTATAACGTTTCTTTACAGAGCATACAGGCTTGGTTAGGGTAAGGCTTTTAAAACCTGCTAAAATATCAACAGGGTCTAATGTTATCCACTAAATCGCTTTATTTGTTAGACCAATAGTATAAAACTATTTAATCGCTACTGCCGATGCCGATCGCTTATTTTTTTAATACGCTGCTCTTTCTATTACTGTACTACCAAAGTACTTAAATAGCGCTAAAGACGGATTACAAAAATAATCGTTACGCATTTAGAAAAGTCGGGTCACAGTTGCTAAACATCTACCCTCTCAAAGCGTGGGATAATAGACCATATAATAAATACAAGATGTGATAAAAGACAGGCTTGATCCAATATATTCCGTAAAGCTATATACCCTAAAGCTTGAGATTACTCGATAGCGGCTTTACTACTTGAACACGATGATGATGACTATGGAAAATTTAATGAAAGAATATCTAGGTAATAAATTGGCCAAAACAGCAAATAAATTATTGGTTACTGCAGCGATGGGGTCAGTTGCGCTCTTTACTTCTGTATTAACCCATGCAGCGGAAACAACTATCCCAGTTGACTTAGCCGGTGCCAATGCGACTAAGCATGAAATTGCCGTCTTGCAGGTTCTTTCAGAGGTCTGCCCGCCAATGCTAAGCAATCGGCAACGTGCAGGCTTCCGTAGATCTTACAATGCACAGTTAAAACAAATGCTACCAACCATTGATAACCCGAAAGCAGCCATTCAATATTTGTCTACTCAGCAAGACTATAAAGTTATTTTGACCAGCATGCGCAATTGGACCATGGGCTTTTCTCGTGAAGAGAACAAAGCATTATGTAACGACTTGGCCGATGCAGAGTTATAAATAGCTACTGGTGCGTTTACATATCAGCTAATTAACCTAATGAGTAATGACAAACAATAGCAAATTTATTTAGGTTATTTAGGTCGGCTCCCAGCGGGTCGGCCTTTTTGTTTGCCTGTAGTGCCTCTTTTGTAACGATACTGAACTCACCTAAAAACTTTATCAACTTGTTGCAAAATTATAGGGCGTAATTTAGCGTCTTTGTTGCTCAATTATTTGTTTCACCACCATGAGCAATTTGTTAATATATTCCCTCGTTTGGCGTAGGTCTTATTCTTCTAGGTCAAGCATGTACTTTTCAGTCTCTATTATGTGATATTCTTAGAATCTTAAACATTTACCTCAAATTTAGCTTTATTTAGATATAGTCAGAAAACCTTAGACTGTACTACGAGACCACCCACGCTTGTTAACCTGCTTTGAAATAATAAGCTTATACTACCTGCCTTGGCATTCTTGTGGTGAGTTTCAAACGACATCACTATACTCTAAATTAACTCTGACCAAATATGGTGTCTTAGATATGACCGCTCTTTCAACCAAGCTATTACCTTCTGTTAAATCCTTGTTACTAGGCACAAGCGCTCTACTGCTTTCTGCAACGTCAATGGCTGCTATCAGTCCGCCTGAAATGGACAACGCCGCTTACGTGTTAATGGACTATGATACCGGCGTTATCTTGGCTGAGAAAAATGCCGATCAGCCGCTACCGCCTGCCTCATTAACAAAAATGATGACCAGTCATATTATTGAACAAAAGCTGCGTTCAGGCGAGCTCAAAGAAGATGAGCCGGTACTGATGAGCGAAAATGCATGGTGCCGTGGTAGCAGCAACCAGTCTTGTATGTACGTACCTGTGAATAAGACGGCTTCAGTAATTGATATGCTGCGCGGCATTATTATTCAGTCTGGTAACGATGCATCTAAAGCCATGGCAGAGCATTTGGCAGGTAGTGAAGAAGCCTTTGCCGAAATGATGAATGCCGAAGCCAAGCGTTTGGGCATGACCAATACCCACTTTAAGAATGCCACAGGTATGCCAGAT
The DNA here is from genome assembly GCF_057396245.1 of Psychrobacter sp. CX16. Taxonomy (NCBI): domain Bacteria; kingdom Pseudomonadati; phylum Pseudomonadota; class Gammaproteobacteria; order Moraxellales; family Moraxellaceae; genus Psychrobacter; species Psychrobacter sp. CX16. The sequence continues at coordinate 26,059 of NZ_JBXYJF010000029.1, read as the reverse complement.
GAGGGCCATCAAGCCTCTGCACGTGACTTAGCTATCCTTGCGCGTGCCATTATTAATGAGGGCGGTGATTATTATAATATCTACTCTGAAAAAGAGTTTACCTATAATAATATTACTCAAGGTAACCGTAACGCGCTATTACTTACCGACTCTACCGTTGATGGCCTAAAAACAGGCCATACTAATGCTGCCGGTTATTGCTTAGTGGCATCAAGTAAACGTGATGATATGCGCCTTATCTCTGTGATTATGGGCAGTCAAAGCATGCAAGCGCGCGCTGATCAGTCACGTGAACTACTCAACTGGGGCTTTGGTCACTTTGATACTGTAGTACTAGCGCCTCAAGGTCAATATATTGATACCTTACCCGTCTATTTTGGTAAATCCGATTCTGTGAAAGTGGCCACTGGGGAGGCATTAAAAGTATTAATCGCCAAAACCCAAAAAGACAACGTGAGTACTGTGGTTAATATCTCAGATAACATCAGCGCACCTATCAGTAAAGGTCAGGAAATCGGTAAAATGATGGCTGTTGTTGATGGCAAATCAGTTGCCTCTGTACCTATCATTGCCACAGAAGCGGTCGAGGAGTCTGGCTTCTTCATGCGTGCCTGGCAGCATGTGACCAAATGGTTTAGCAGCTTATTTTAAGCTATCATGGTTTAAATAATCGCCAATAGACCGCTTGGTTATTAAAATAAATATCAACCATAAAACATAAAAAGGGGACGATTATTAATAGCCGTCTCCTTTTTACATCTCTATCTTTTGAAGACTACTATGGTTATATCACAGCCACTGCTTTAATAAATTCGCCTGCTCTTCATAAGACAATTGCGGACTAAGCACATAATCAAGGCCGACCGCTTCCAATTCTGCAAGCTTATGCTCAGGCAATTCGCTTTGATACCATACTAATAAGACACGCTGACTCATCTCTTGCTCACGAACCGATTGACACAGTATATTGACGGTATCATAAGATGTGTATTCAGAGATTAATACCAATTGCGCGGTCTGATTATTTAACTGCTCCATTAGGCTATCAATATTTTTGACCACAGTTACTGAGGCACCATAGGCCTCTAGATTGCTGATGCTGTCAGAGTTGAGCGCTGCTACTTCCAGTGATTCGTAATCTTGCTCAAAGACAAGTATGTTGGTGCCAGCCAGCTGAGTAAATACCTGATGTAATCGCCAATCACGTAAATTTAGTACTAAGGTAAAGGTTGAGCCTTTATCTTCTACACTAGATACATTTAACTCGCCACCTAATAACTGTACTAGCTTATAAACCACACCAAGGCTAATACCACTACCTTTGTTCGGACTCTGGTCCGCAGGGCTGACTTGGAAAAAGGGCACAAACACGTTTTTCATATGTTTGTTATTGATGCCAATACCGGTATCCGTTACTTTTACTGTCCAACGTACGTTCTGTTTAAAATAATCAATCTTAGAATCAATATGGATGCTACCTGATTCGGTATATCGCACTGCATTATTGACTAACTCTTCAATAATGCGGCGTATTTTGGTGTCATCTCCAGCCAATAAGGTATCGATATGGTGAATATTTGTGACAAAAGACACGCCTTTCTTGTTGGCTTGTGGCTTATATTTCTGCGCAATACTATCAATGATCTGAACAGGACTTAAATCAATCACACTGATACTGACCTGCCCACTCTCAATACGGTTCAGCTGTACAATTTGGCTGAGTGTCGACTCTAAATGCGTTACGCCTTCTCGTATCTCGGTGACCGCACTTGCCAGCTCATTACTAATATATTGGCTGTCCATAAGCTTAAGCCCACTACTGATGTCATCGAGTGAGTTTTTTAACTCATGAATAATCATGCTTTGAAAGCTGCTATTTTGACTCGCCGATTGTTGCTGCCGCTGATGTTGACTGCCTTCTTTTTTTAAGACGTCGTAATTAGCACTGACTAATCGACATTGTTTAATCAATAGCATTACCAATGCATGCATATCATTTAACTCAGCAAACCTCTTTTCATGCAAAGTTAGCGGATTGGTGTCGATATAGGTTTTAGTCGCCGCCTGTTTTGCCTGATTTCCCATACTTGTCAAAGCGTGTAGAGGCACACGCAGTCGCCAATAAATAAAGGCCAAGAAAATCAAAAAGCCTATCAGCATCATCCCCAGTATATGGGCATACTGCTTAAACCACTGTGCACGTAGCTGCTGCAAATCAACAATAATACTGATATGACCAATTAATGTGGCATTGTTCTCTATCGGTAAATTATGAATAGCTGTTGGAGAATGGTTGAAATATTGAGGTGGGTGCTGGTTAGATGTGTTTGTTGTATTGTTAGCTTCAGTTCGAACAACCTCCGTATGCACACTCATTGAAGGATTAAACAGCGCATTTCTCCAATCACTGTCTTGCGGATTATCAGCGACAATCGCTTTGTCAGCAGTATAGAAGCTAATGTCCTTCAAAACCCTGTCCTGCTTCATGCTCATATTCACTTGTTCAGCAACAACATCGCTGTAATTAAGCGATGCATTATGACTTAATAAGTGCGCTAGGCTTTCAACCTCAATCTTTTTACTTTGGTAAGTATCATATAAACCAGTACCAATCACAAACATCAGCGAGAGCAAAAATAGCACGCATATAGGAAGCGCCACATTCAACCAAATGTAGCGCGACAACGTAATTTTAGAATATTTAGAGTAAATAGTCGGTCACCATTAACACCCTGTGTATTATTATGCTAATGCTTTACTACGGCCACTATTTTTTATGAGACCCTTTTTTGTATTTTCTATCACGGCGTTTTTGACGTGCCTCTGATACACCCGGTCTGAGCGTTTTGGCTGAGGTGGTTTTCTTGCCAGCATATGGGTTGGTATTGAGCTTAAATTCAACTTTTAACGGCGTACCCTCAAGATTAAACACTTTACGAAATTCGTTTTCTAGATAACGCTGATAGCTTTTCGGCAATGAGCCGGTCTGGTTACCATGAATCACGATAATCGGAGGATTGTGCCCACCTAAATGCGCATAACGCAGTTTAATACGGCGTCCGCCTGACATTGGCGGCGGATTAGCAGCTACAGCATCTTCTAGAATCTGCGTCAGACGATTGGTCGACACTTTAAACATTGAAGAGGCGTATGCCTTATGGATAGATGGATATAAATTACCCACATTAGTGCCATGCAGCGCTGAGATAAAGTGGACTTTGACATAAGGGATAAAGCTAAAACGGCGATCAAGCTCGATATGAATCATGTCTTTTTTATCTTCAGACAAACCATCCCATTTGTTAATCGCAACCACAATAGCGCGGCCGGCATCTAACGCATAACCCAGCATGTGCAAATCTTGATCCACAATGCCTTCTTGCGCATCAATCACCACAATAACGACGTTTGAGTCTTTAATGGCTTGCAATGCTTTAATAACCGAGAATTTCTCGACTTTCTCACCGATACGGCCACGGCGACGCACACCTGCGGTATCGATTAGCACGTAGCTTTTGCCGTTGCGCTCAAAAGGAATATAAATACTGTCACGTGTGGTACCTGGCATATCATAAACCACAACGCGGTCTTCACCCAGCATACGGTTAACAAGCGTTGACTTACCTACGTTTGGACGACCAATAACTGCCAGTTTCAAACCCTCTTGTGGATCATCTTCCACATCTTCTGGCATATCAGCCGTCAAATCCTCAAGCAAGTTACCAATACCGCGGCCATGGCTGGCAGTCATTGGATATGGCTCGCCTAATCCTAATGCATAAAACTCGGCTGGCGCAGCATCATGGACACCATCAACTTTGTTGGCAACCAAATAAACTGGCTTACCTAATGTATGCAGCATTTTGCCGATTTCAGCATCTGCACCCACCATGCCTGCGCGTGCATCGACCACAAATACCAAAATATCGGCTTCATGAATGGCTGTGTGCGACTGAGCTGACATATAATCATCAATACTGCCCTGACCATCATCGGCCTCACCAATACCACCGGTGTCAATAACAATAAAAGATTTATTCTCGTAGGTGGCGTCACCGTACTGTCTATCTCGGGTCAAACCAGATAAGTCAGCAACCAGTGCTTGACGTGATTTGGTCATTTGGTTAAATATTGTCGATTTACCCACATTTGGGCGACCAATTAAGGCGACGACAGGTTTTATGGACATTTTTTATCTCACTTGGTTTTACAAAGCTTTAATGATTGGTCTTAATCAGAGTGCTTGATATTAAATTAGGGGTAATAAGTGGCTAAGGCAATCTTGCGACATAGTACGTTTTAATGTAAGGGGTCAGACAATGCGTACGCTTTTAGAACTTGGCAGTTGATATTCACCACAAAATTTAAGTTGAGTTATCAATGCGTAGTTTTTAAAATGATTGCCAGTATATTAGAAAATATAAAAATTTAGCGGTTAACTTACTAACTCGAGGTCAGCTTAATAACATTTATTTGAATATCAGTCGTTTACAGCAGCAAATAGCTGCTCATCACCGGCTTATCAAGCACAATATCTAGTACGCGTATTTTAAATGGTATACGAGACTATTTGAAGTTAGATTGCTTGGTTATGATAACATGGTTTTAACCCTCTTAATAATGAACCTAACTCAATTATGTCAAGACGCTCTGCTCCTTTTGTCGCGCCAGAAGATATTATCGAAAACCCTACCAGCAAGGAGGGTAAAAAGCATGCCAAAGAATTGCTGTCGACCTTGCAGGCAGATATTGCCGCGTTTCGCTATGATCAGTTCCCGCCAGATATCTTAAGGCAAGTTCGAGACATGCCTATATATGAGGGCAATCAAGATGAGGTTAGCGCTTACCATAATCGCTGGAAGCCTTTAATTGAGCGTGCTCTACAGTTCTACCCGTCCGCTTATATGCCACCGGATAATCTGCCTTTAACGGCAAGTCTTGAGATTCCGCAGTTTATTTATCATGTTCAGCGCCTACATTTGACCAAGACCCGTGCTAAAGAATCCAAAAGCTTTGGCTCTGTCGGTGCATTAATCGATAAATGCGGTGATTTTAGTAGTCAAGAACTGCTTCAACTTGAGCGCGTATTCGAGCATGATGAAACCGCAAGGCTAGTCGCGCATCGTGAGTTTATTGACCTTCGTGCTTATGTTTTCTGCCGTGACAATAAAGGTGCGCTACTAGAGCCTGAACGCGTCAGATTCTACCGCACTGGACTCATTGTCCACGCACTGCCTGACTTTAAAATTGTCGACAGCCGTCAAAAGCCGCGTAAACGCCGCAATGATGCTTATACCAATCCACTAGCCGACAATGGCACGTGGAAGGTCTATAAGAAAAAATAGTCTGTTATTTGACTCAAAACAGCTTTATTCAACATAAATACGATTCGTGATAATGTCATCTTCCTCTATTACTTATTACTTATTGCTTGACGCCCATAAACCATTAATCAACCTTAAAACGAACGACAGCAAGCGAGCCTATTCTCGTTATCCACTAATCGTTAATTATTATAAACCGTAAATCTAATAAGGACCCTTCATGCTCGCAGCATCCATTGTTCAACCTAGCTTAATGTTACAAGCGACGATATTCTTGGGTGCGGCATTGTTGCTGGTGCCTTTGGGCAAGCGCTTTGGGGTCTCTACAGTGCTTGGATACTTGGTAACAGGCTTGCTGCTTGGCCCGAGCGTACTTGATGTGGCCGGTGATGCCGAGAGCCTCATGCATTTTTCTGAGTTCGGTGTGGTGATGCTGCTGTTTGTAATCGGTCTAGAATTGCAGCCTTCTCGGTTATGGGCACTACGCCGCTCCATCTTTGTGTTCGGTGGTCTGCAAGTTGGGGTCACCGGTATTATTCTGATGGCGCTGCTGTATCAGTTTACCGATTTAAAGCTTGACACTACCTTTATTGTTGGCTTTGGTCTGGCTTTATCATCAACCGCTTTTGTGCTACAGGTGCTCACCGAAAAAGAGCAGTTATCAAGTACGCATGGCCGTGAAGCCTTTACCATATTATTATTCCAAGACATTGCGGTTATCCCACTGCTCGCGGCCATCCCTTTCTTATCTGGTGTGCGTGAGCAAACCTATGACTTGGTATATTTTGCCAAAGTTATCGCCGTATTCGGCGGGTTATTCTTAGTCAGCCGTTATGTAGTACGTCCCTTCTTTAAATTTGTCGCCTCTAGTGGTGCGACTGAGCTGTTAACTGCCGTTGCCTTATTTATCGTAATGGGTGTGTCAATTTTGATGGGTCAAATTGGTTTATCAATGGCACTTGGTGCATTCTTAACCGGTGTACTACTTGCTGACTCCGAATACCGTCACGAACTTGAAGCGAGTATCGAGCCGTTTAAGGGCTTGCTGTTAGGCTTGTTCTTTATGTCAGTAGGCATGCTAACCGACGTGAAGCTTATCGTTGAGCATCCTATTGTTATTTTCGGTGCTGCCATCGCCTTAATGCTTATTAAGTTTGGCATTATTACAGTCATTGCTCGTCTGTTAGGCAACCGTCTGCCCACCAGTATTCGTTTGGGTGTGACCTTGGCTCAAGGTGGTGAGTTTGCGTTTGTTTTGTTTGGTACTGCGGCGACTCAAAACGTACTGCGCCCTGAGCTTGCCAATATGCTAAACCTAATCGTGACGGTTTCGATGGCACTGACACCAGTTGCGTTTGTTTTACTTGAGAAAATTGGCGAGCCCATCTTTCAGAAACGTCAGCCAAGCCGTGAATACGACAGTATTCCAGACCATGAGCATCCGGTGATTATTGCTGGTTTTGGCCGTGTCGGTCAGATTATCGGCCGTGTACTGCGTATGCATAACATCGAATTTACCGCTATTGAGAACTCGGCTAACCAAGTAGATTTCGTGCGTAAGTTTGGTAACCAAGTTTATTATGGTAATCCGCAGAACCCGCAGATTCTGCGTACTTCAGGTATTGATAAAGCACGCGTCTTTATTATTGCCATAGACGATGTAGAGCGCTCTATTTCGACTGCTAAATACCTGCATAACCATTATCCACACCTTAAAATATTGGTACGTGCGCGCAACCGTTCTCATTTTTATCGTCTGCGTGAAATTGGTATTACTCATATTTGGCGTGAAACTTATCTATCTTCACTCGATATGTCACGTGAGTCGCTAGAACTATTGGGGATTTCACCTGAAAAGGCACGTGAGACCATCACCGCCTTCCGTGATTATGATGATGAGCTGCTCAATCAGCAGCAAGCGGTATATGAGGACGAAGCGCAGCTGATTGCCACCACCCGCTCCTCCTTGATGGAGCTTGAGAGTCTATTTGACTCTGACCATGATGAGGGTAAAAAGTTGGACTTAGAAGAAATTGAAACCGCTGTGGGTATTCATAAATAAAGTGGCTAATCAGCCTAGCTCGATTAATAACGACTGGCATCGCTTGCTCACTCTTTAGAAATAAGAGAAGCAAAGTGATGCTAGTTTTCGATACAACTGGTTGGCTTTTGACGCTCATTTAACGAGGTCACACATTGCCACTTTGCATCTTTGTCTGTAGAAGGTCGATACATAATGAAAGTCTGACCATTTAAATTACGATTAGGGAATGGCACATCTTTGATACTAGCAGTGAGTACGCAGCTGCTTTGTTTTGCCCCAAGTGCCGGCGTGTCCTCAGTGACCTCTAGACTCAAATGCTGACCGCTAGTGTCAAAGGTTATCCCGACCGGACATTTGCCTTGAACACGGTACATATCTTCAATATGGCTGGTGGCCATACGTGTTGTCGCAAAGGTATCTTGAATAATCCCATTGGCTTTGGGCTTGGCATACAGCGGTAAAAACTGCACTTGCAGCACGGTCAATAAAAATATAAATAACCCAAAGGCAATACCCAATCCAACTTGGCTCACTCCGCCCTCACGGCGCAAATGTGCCTTTTGCTTTTCAGGCTCTTTTGGGTAAGCCTCAATCGCGTCGGCTATCTCTCGGCGTGCCATACGGTAATAATAGGCATCCGACCAGCGTGCCACCATTGCTGCCCAAAACAACCAAATAATGCCCGCAATACTTAATCGAGTCAGCATTTGATAGGCATCTGGAATATGCGGCATAAATACGAATTCAAACGCAGTTAAAATAATTGCCATATTGAGCTGAATAAACGACCAGCCCGCCACCGTATAGACAATAGAGTCTAAATAGCGCTTTCGGTATAACAGCCAGCCAAAGGTGGCAAAAAAGGATGCCCAGTGCCATTTGGGTGACAAATACCCTTGCTTATCAAACTCGGCAAAACGCTTTAAATAATAGACTTGTGAACGCTTACCGATAAACCATTTATCCAGCTGCGTACGCTGCTCAGGCGTTAACTGCTCTTGATAAAACGGTGGCGGTGAAGTCTCTTCAATAAACAACATACGGGCTAGGCCTTATTTATATAAACATCTATCGTATTTTGGTTGCGCGAACTATCGCGGTTTGCGCATCGTTTTATAGGGCGATAACCGTTATAATACGCCAAAATGCCTGCTTTTTTTAGCATAGCGACTCTTTGGAATATTCTTTTTTGACTCTTAGGATGTATTCGACCTTAAGTGTCCATATTAAACCAATGATTGCGCGCTTTATACTAAAGCAGCCTATCCTCAAACCTATACCCATTGTGAATACTCTATATCGGTAAGTTGTTAGTCTAATAATCACAGGCAAAGCAGACTGAACCTAGATGGCGATATTACACAAGGGGTATCATTACGACAATAGTGGACGATATTATTTATATGAGCGCCGATAACACGACTAACTCAACTCCGACAACCCTTACCCCTCATGCAGCGGATGATAACAAAGACGTACAGTCATCTGAGCTTAACATAGCAGATAACAGCAAATCGACTGGCAAAAATGCCGAAGATGATGTTACTCATCGCCGCTTAATTAATACCTATATGAAGCGCCGCACTCATTTAAATAAAAGTGCAGAGCAAGCCCTTACTGACCCCGCTTACGCCAAATATATTGTCAATACCATGGATGACAGAGGTCAAGGTATTATTGATGATATTACCAATTTGCGTGCTTTGTTTGCTGATACGAAGCAAACACCCAATGGGACCGATGCGCCGCTCACGTTTGAGATTGGCTTTGGTATGGGCGGCTCACTGATTGAAATGGCCAAAGCTGAGCCAACGCGTAACTTTGTGGGTATTGAGGTGCACGAGCCAGGTATTGGTAAATGCGCATTTATGGCTGGCGAGGAAGACCTTAAAAACCTTAAGATTATTAATGGTGATGCCATTCGCTTGATGCAGCAATTGCCAGAGAATCATATCGATCGTATCCAGTTATACTTCCCTGATCCTTGGCAGAAAAAGCGTCATTATAAACGCCGCTTTGTTAGTCCAAAACGCATGGAAATTGTAACCCGAGTCATTAAAACAGGTGGCTGGTTCCATACTGCAACCGATTGGGAGCATTATGCGTTCTGGATGCTAGATGTGTTAGACAACTTTGAAGGGCTTACCAACACAGCTGGCAAGGGTAACTTTACGCCGCGTCCTGACTTTCGTCCGATGACTAAGTTTGAAAAACGTGGTATAGACCGTGGTCATGGCGTTTGGGATTTGATTTACATCAAAGGCTAGTCATTATTGAACTTACCATTGATTATGACATTATCGTGAAACAATGCAAAAATTAGCGTCTCAAGGCGCTATTTTATTGCCCTGATTGGCTACTGCGAACAAAATTATCACTACCTTCTCTATTAATCATTCGCTGCTAACCGTCATTTAGTAAGGCTTTGCGAAGTTGTCCCCATTCGCTGTGGATAACCCTGTGGATAAACGAGGTATTGACAGTGCCTGACCTAGGCAGCGTCGTGGCTTAAATAAAATTGCTCATTTTTTGTACAATTTATTTTATAAATAAAATCAATGACTTACAAAACTGACGTTTTAAATGACTGGCTGTTTTAAAAATTTCTGTCAGAATTTTAAATTTACCATGATGTTCCACAAGTTGACTTAGAGGTCTAAAAAAGGTGTGGATAAGTCATATTTTTTAATGAATCCTGTTGACTTTTATCAACTTATATCTACTCGGTTATTCCATTAACTAACCCTAAGCTATTTTCTTAAATAAAAAAGGCACTTATCAATGAAGCTACGTATTTTAAGTGTGGGCGGCAAGATGCCTAAGTGGATTGATACTGGATTTAACGAGTATCACAAGCGTATTCAGCCTATGCTGACCACTGAGATGGTCGACTTACCTGCCGCTAAACGCGCCAAGAATCCATCAGAGGCCAATTTGGCGCAATATCGTGAGCAAGAAGGCAAAGCAATTTTGGCCACGCATCAAAGCAGCTCACGCGAAAAGCTGTGGGTGCTTGATGTGAAGGGTAAGATGCTATCGACCGAACAATTAGCAAATAAGCTGAGTGATGCGATGCAAATTGGAGATGATGTGGCGCTAGTCATTGGTGGTGCCGACGGCGTATCGCCTGACGTATTGGCCGCGGCTGATTTTAAATGGTCTCTATCGCCATTGACACTACCACACCCACTGGTACGCGTAGTGCTAATGGAGCAGCTGTATCGGGCGATGAGTATTAATAACAATCATCCATATCATCGTGGCAATTAGTCCTCTGGATAATTAGTTATAGAAGATCTTAAGGATTGAGATTTCAAGTACAACACTCACCGGTCTTCTTTGCTTTAAAAAAAGCACCCTGCCCCCATAACTAGCACATGACATATTCAAATAAGACACACGGCTCGACCTTTAGCGTTCCGGCTTCAGTGACTCCGCTCACCAGCTTTGAGCCGGTCGCTAATCAGACCCGTAAGCAAAAATTTCGCTCTATGCAAGCGCTGGCCACCTTGCCTGCGTTATTTATATCGCATGGCGCACCAAGCTTTGCACTTGAAAGAAGCACCACGACCAACGCCTTAGCTCGTGCCGGCCAAAATTTGCCTAAACCCAAAGCCATTGTTATCATGTCTGCGCACTGGGTCACCCAGACCTTAGAGATTGCCAGCAACCCTACTCCGCAAACGTGGCATGATTTCTCAGGCTTTAGCCATGAGCTTAACAGTATTGAATATCCTGCATTAGGTCATCCGCAGCTAGCAGAATCGTTATCTGCTCAGCTTAATAAGATGGGTGTAATCAATAGCCTTAATCCACTGCGTCCGCTTGATCATGGAGTGTGGGCCCCGCTATTGCATTTGTATCCAAACGCCGATGTGCCTATCGTGCAACTATCATTACCCAAACACTTTGATGCCTATGCCTGTTATCAATTGGGTAGCTTATTTACCCAATTGCGTCATGAGCAAATACTGGTTATTGGCTCAGGTAGTATCACCCATAACCTTGCTGCTTTAAACTGGAATGCCGAAAGTGAAGATGCGTTAGCCAAATCCTTTAAGGTATGGCTGCTACATCAATTAAAAACCGATATTCCAAACGCATTAGAGTGGCGTCAGTTCGAAGACATCGAAAAAGTACACCCAACTTCTGAACACCTACTACCTTTATTCTTTGCACTGGGCTCAGGGCAACGGGTGTCTGTGATTCATGAAAGTATCGCTCATCACAGCTTGGGTATGGATATCTACCGTTTTGATTAAACAGGTTTGAGTCAATCGTTCGTCTACCCCAATGCTTCGTCTACCCCAATGCTTCGTTTAACCTGCTAAGCGCTTTTTTATTCACTTAGTATGTTAAATAACACTGACTGCCCAATAAAGGGCTGGTTTTTGTTAAAATAGACCTTTTTTTATAACCCCTTATTTCCAGCTTTTACGCTTTACTTTATTTAGCAAGATATTGCATTGCACATTATTCTTTTCACATTGACGTCACACCGTTTTGAATCCATACCTTATAGCTTATATAGCGTGTCTATAGTAGATAGATAACCCTTTAGCTAAGAGTATGTCATAGAGATTTAATCCGGTGCTGACCTTAACTTTGAGCAACTTATGACAACTATGACGGATACCTCCTCTTCAAACCTTCATTCAAATAATAGCGATGCCGGTAATGCCAATCAAAATGCAGTGGTGCTACTCTCTGGCGGCTTAGATTCAGTGACTTGTCTGTACTGGGCAAAAGAGCGTTATGCCAACGTTACTGCGGTAAGCTTTAACTATGGTCAACGTCATAACAGTGAATTGGTTGCCGCCAAGAGTATTGCCAAACAAGCCGGCGTTGATCATAAGATTATTGATATAGATATTGCGCAGCTTGGAGGCTCATCGCTGACTGACCACGACATGGCTATTCCTGATGGCGATGATGAGAAGTTCCCGACGCATACTGATACCATTGACAATGATGCCATTCCAAACACCTATGTGCCTGCGCGTAATACGATCTTCTTATCTTATGCACTGGCGGTAGCGGAAGTCACCAATTCAAATCATATTGTAATTGGGGTGAGCTCAGTTGATTATTCAGGTTATCCAGATTGCCGTCCTGAATATATCCATGCTTTTGAAGTGATGGCGAATTTGGCGACGAAAGCTGGCGTCACTGGCCATAAGCTGCATATCCAAACTCCGCTACAAACCCTATCTAAAGCGCAAACGATTCAATTAGGACATTCATTGGGTGTGGATTATTCACAGACTATTTCTTGTTATAAAGCAGACAGCAAAGGCCGCGCCTGCGGTATTTGTGACAGCTGTACGTTACGTAAAAGAGGCTTTAAAGATGCAGGAATTGCAGACCCTACTCGATATGTAGAGGCTTAATTGAGCCCTAAATTGTAACTGATGAGTAACATTTGCTTGCAACCTGATAGCAAAATTCATTATTAAAAATGGCTTGAGCTTGGTAAGGTATAAAGCCAAAATTAAGCGACTATTAATGCTTATTAATATCTAGACCCTTAATGCACAATATGCCCAATCATAAATTATGATGTGGTTAGGGCGTATTGTATACTTAGCCAAGACCCATTACGGTATTTAGCTTTTTTGGTCAGTATTAATAGTCACTATTCACTTTTTACTATCTGCAAAACCTCTCTCTTTAAAGGACGCTGCTTCATGATCTCTATTACTAAAAAGATTGCCCCTCTTTTTGCTCTAGGTGCTTCAGCTATGATGCTAATGACACCCGCTCACGCTCTAGATATTAAGCAAGAGCAAATCAATCAGTGTGTTAAAGGTACTGTAAAATATAAAGTTGCTGATAATGCAACCGCTAAAAAGTTGTGTAGCTGCACCGTAGACGTACGCTCTAAAATGACATTGGGCCAAATGTGGGAAATCGAAAGCTATGCACAAAGCGGCAAAGACCCTTCTAAATTGTCTTACGCTAAGCGCATGCAAAAAGACTTACAGCAATGTGCAAGTGGTCTAAAATTAAACCCACCAAAAAAACCTAGCTAATTATTAAGGCCTTTAGTGAAGGCTTTTAACATCAGGTTATCTGGCTTTATCTATTAAGTGCAGACACTGAAAGATTACGAAATGGGGCTGGCATGTGCTGGCCTTTTTTTATACGATGACGTATGACCTTTAAGGCAATATAGTGTTTTGCCGACCCTACTACTGAAGTAAGAATCTAGATAACTCTTTAAATAAAGATTCAAATCAAACAAAGCGCCAAACCCATGTCGATAATCTATCGACCTATTGTACTGAATTAAACCCGCCTATTAGGGCGTGCCCTCAATTCGTACGATTACATTTAAATGGGCTAAAAATAGCTAAATCTTGTCATACTGCATCAAATAACTGATAAATATCTCGATATTTACAGCATTATTTTCTTTGTCTGACTGCGATTTATCTTATTTTTATCACCATTTTCAAAATCAGGACACGCCCTAATCTAATAAAAAGAAGAGGAATACTCATGGCCAAGCCAACCGATGAACAAATTACCTTGCCAGACTTTGACGTGCCTATGGTTCGAAAAATTGACGGCAAAATGCTTGAGGCAGATATCAATCTTAACGAACTTGTCAAAAATAGCCAAAAAGGGTTGATTTTATATTTCTATCCTCGTGACAATACCCCAGGCTGCACTACACAGGCCACCGACTTTACTGCGCGATTAAGTGATTTTGATACATTAGGCTATGACATTATCGGTGTTTCACGCGATAGCATTGAATCGCATAAAAAGTTTATTGAAAAACAAGATTTACAGATTACGCTGATTAGTGATACCGATGAGAAGTTATGCCAATACTTTGATGTCATTAAAGAGAAAAACATGTATGGCAAAAAGACGCTCGGCTTAGTACGCTCAACGTTTGTGTTTAATAAAGATGGTCAATTAACCCATGCTCAACGCAACCTACGTGCCAAAGACTATGCAGATCGCTTACTTGAGACCTTAGGTTAATTATCCGATTGTTGAAACAGTCAATACCAAGCTCAATAGTTAATCAAACTTTATCATTTTTCTCAGGAGAGTGTATCAATGAGCGCCCCTCATAACACATCTAAGCCGACTCGCACGGTCGATGTGGCTATTATCGGTGCCGGTACTGCCGGACACAATGCCTATCACCAAGTGACCAAAGCCACTGATAATGTGGTTGTTATTAATGATGGCTTTTGGACCACGACCTGCGCCACCGTCGGCTGTATGCCAAGTAAACTATTAATAGCCGCCGCCGAGCGTGCTCATCATGCCAAAGATTCTAAAGAATTTGGTATTGAAGGCAAGCCAGTTATCAATGGCAAACAGGTCATGAAGCGTGTGCAAACTGAGCGCAACCGCTTTGCAGGATTTTTGCAAAAAAGTGTTGAGAGCTGGCGTGAAGACCAGAAGATACACGCACATGCTAAATTCACCAAAGAGGGTTTAATCAAAGCCGGTGACGAGTTTATTAAAGCTGAGTACATTATCGTTGGTACAGGGTCCGTGCCTTTTATTCCAGAAGGTTGGGCTGAAAAATTAGGCGACCGTCTATTAAACTCTGAGAACGTGTTTGAGATTCCCGACTTACCAAAGTCTGTTGCTGTTATTGGCGCTGGCGCAATGGGACTGGAGTTCTCTCAAGCTCTGCACCGCTTAGGTGTAGAGGTAACACTATTCAACCGCAGCAATCGCATTGGCGGTATTCAAGATGAAGCCATTAACCAAAGTGCTTTAGACTGTATATTGGGCGAATTAAACACCGAGCTTGGCTCAACTGTCAACGATGTGGCTCAAAGCAGCGATGCAGATACCAAGCAAGCGGTGATTCATTTTAGCGATGCCGAGGGTAACGAAAAGACTTGGCAAGGCGACTATGTTCTACTGGCCACAGGGCGCCGTAATACACTCGATAAAATGGATATCGCTTATGCCGGTGTCGAGCTGGATGCCAAAAACCGTCCACTGAACCTAGACCCTGTCACTGGTCAAGCCGGTAACAGCAATATCTATATCGTAGGTGATGCCAATGCGCGTACGCCGCTAATGCACGTTGCCAGTAACGAAGGCTTCCATTCAGGGCAGCATATCAAAAACTTGCTTGAGAAGAGAAATAATAGGGTTGACCAACCGTCACAGACGAGCCTTGCTGCTATCAAGGCCAGTGGCGACTGCGGTGCAGAGATGCTGTGCGATGATGACATCAATGCCAATATCAGCGCTGACAAGTCGGTTGCAGATACCGGTAAGCCTTATGAAAATAAGCCAGCAACACCGCTAGCAGTGGTCTTTTGTGACCCTCAAATTGCAACTGTTGGTCAGTCGAAAACCGAACTTGAAGCGTCAAATACAGCATTTGTCACTGGTGAGGTGAGCTTTAATAGCCAAGGCCGTAGCCGGGTGATGGGCGTCAACTGTGGTCTGTTACATATATATGCCAGTCTAGAGAATGAGATGATTTTGGGAGCCAGTATGGTCGGCCCTGATGCAGAATATATTGCGCACATTCTAGCAACAGCGGTTACCAATGCTTTAACCGTTGATGACCTGCTTGCCAGCCCTTACTATCATCCGACAATTCTAGAGGGTCTGCGTACTGCGCTGCGTGATACCAAGCGTCAAATCAGAAACCATAACGCGTCATAGCAAGCGCTTAATCCTTACGGACACTTTAAGATACCCTGTTAATGAATTAGCAGGGTATTTTTATTAGACTATTAGAGGGTAGCGTTTTATTGTATATTAAAGGGCATCGACTGTTGCTCGAACATAAGCCGTATCCGCTTTGATACCAGACCGCCTGTTTGTTGTGTTTAATAAATACAGATAATAACGTCAGCTATCACTAGCGGTATATGATATTTCACCACTTTGAAAATAGGATGCCCAATGGCTAGCTCTACTGGCTCAAAAATTAGCGCATTTTTTCAAGAAATTATGCACGATTTATATTCGAGCTTATATCTTGCTATCGGTGGTGACTTAGAAGAAGAAACCCATGACTGGGCGTCGCGCGGTGCAGAACTTGCTAGCACCACTATTAAAATTATTATTCTGCTTGCGGTTTTAGGCTGCTTATATTGGCTATTTATTTATGTTATTAAGCATAATAAAGAGCGTCTAAAGCTGAGCGATAAGCGCATGAATATTGCCCGCTCGACTGTTCGCTATGTTTGGGTGGTCAGCTGTCTAATCGCTGTGATGAGTCAGATTAATATTGAACCATCCACTGTCAAAGCCACAGCAAAAGCCAGTATTTGGGCCGGTATCTATTATGTGTTATGGACCTCCTCTGAGCAGGTCATTAGCCGAGTGCTTAAACATTATGGTCTAAATGCCTCAATTGAGCAGTTATTAAAAAACGTCTTTTCTGTGCTCATTGTGGTGCTCGGTCTTGCCAGCGTCATGGCACAGTTTGGTTTTGATATTGTCTCACTGGTGGCCGGTTTAGGTATCGTCGGTTTGGCAGTGGGTTTTGCCGCGCAGTCCACCATTGCTAACTTTATCTCCGGCATCACGATTTTGCTTGAGCAGTCGTTTCAGGTGGGTGATTGGATTAACATTGGCGACAAAGAGGGCCGCGTTATCGTTATCTCTTTGCGTACCACCCATATCTTAACCCGTGATAATATCACCATCATTATTCCTAATTCGACGGTCGCCTCCTCTGAGGTTACTAACCTCACCTCAAAGAACTTTATTCGCTTTGATATTCAGGCACGTATTGCGCTTGAGGCCGATGTCGAGGCAGCGCGGAAAGTGATTTTAAACGTTATTGACGATATGGATAATATTCTCAAACGTCCTGAGCCTTCTGCCACTATTGATCATATTAGCGACTTTGGTGCGGTATTTATTGTCCGTTTTTGGGTAACCCCAGCGGCAGTTCCGCGCATTCCTCGTATCAAAGAGGCGTTACATGAGCAAATCAAAAACGAGCTACAAGCGGCAGAGATTGCCATTCCTTATCCGCACATGCGCATCTTAATGCCCAAAGATGTCGATTATCCTATTGAGACTAAGCCCTTTGAAGTCAATACCCATGTGAGCGATAAAAAATAGCCCCTAAGCATCTATAGTGCTCACTATTGCTTTGTGAATTCAGTGCAATGATGCTTACGGACTTAAGAATACGCTGACAGACAGATTAATTTGCAGTGCCTTGTAAGTGATTGTGTTAAAATCACTGACCATAAATACTGGTTTTGAAAACCACACCCCTTATAACAACCTCTTAGCTTAACTCATACTTTAAATCTGCATCACTCCCGTCGATTCAATTCTATTGAATGGGTCGATGCATGACTAAGCAACATACAAACGTAAAGGTCACCTATGTCCACCCCTACACCCGAAAACACCCCGTTAAATAGTGAAGCCGCAGACAATAGTGAGCAAAGCATGCGCTATGATATTGTCATCACCTGCGCCGATGGCTTAGAAGCACCTTTGCAAACAGAGCTTAGCCATATGGATATCAGCAGTGATATCAAAAGTACCGGCCGTCTAACGGTTACTGCCACTCTAGAACAGGTTTACCGTATCTGCTTGTGGTCACGTGTTGCCTCACGGGTATTATTACCGCTTAAAAAACGCAATATCAATAAAGAGTACGACGTTGCCGAGCAGTTAAACGGCCTAGCCAGAACCATCGACTGGACAGAATGGTTTGGACTTGATAATACTTTTGCTATTCGTATGAACGTCGATAAGCGCGTTTCGGTTAGTCAGCAATTTGCTATGCTACGTATTAAAGATGCGATTGCTGATACCTTTACTGACAAGTATGACAGCCGTCCTGATGTCGATAGTAATGACCCGGACTTCCCGATTTATGCAACGGTTAATGACAAACAGGCAGAGATTTTCCTAGATTTATCAGGTACCAGTTTACACCGCCGCGGTTATCGTGTTGCTATGACTGATGCGCCGCTAAAAGAGAACTTAGCAGCTGGCTTGTTATACAGCGTGGGTTGGCACAAAACCAAAAACAGCTACAGCGCTTTGATTGACCCTATGTGTGGTTCGGGTACGTTTATTATCGAAGCCCTGCTTATGCAGTGCGACTATGCTGTGGGTATCGATAAAGCGGAATCACAATTTGGTTTTTATCACTGGCATGAACACGACAGTGAGTTATGGCAGCAGTGTGTCAATGAAGCGCAGCAACGTTTTCATAATGGCTTAGAAAAAGCAGCATCTGGTAAATTACCAACGATTATGGGTTTTGATGCTGATGCTGGCGCGATTAAAGCAACTCACAAAAACTTAATTGCCGCTGGTCTTATTGAGATTATCCCGCACTTAACCCTAGAGCAGCGTCCACTATCGCAGTTAAAAATCGCCTTAGCCAAGCCACTATTGGATCGTAAGCTTAAGCGTCCACTGATTATCACTAACCCACCGTATGGTGAGCGTTTGGGTGATGTTGACTTTATCAAGCCGCTTTATCAAGGCTTAGGCTTGACCTTACAAGAGATTTTTGCCAAGCAAAAATATCAGCCTGTGCTTGGTCTGCTTGCCGCTCATGTGGAACAAGCGGACGTATTGCCGATTGCAGAGCCACAGACCCTGCGTTGCCATAACGGCGCAATTACCGTGTATTTCCGTCATGGTCAGCTGATTCGTAAAGAAGGCGAGAGTCTGATTGATCGTTTTGAGAAGAGAAAAATCGAAGTCGATGAAGCTCAAGACTTTGTTAACCGTCTACAAAAGAATGTCGCTCATCTTAAAAAGTTGGCGGCCAAAGAAGAGGTGACCAACTTACGTGTTTATGATGCCGACCTACCTGATTATAAGGTCGCCATCGACGTGTATGGTGATTATGTGCACGTACAAGAATGGGCCCCTCCCAAAACTATCCCACCAGAGACGGCTCGCAAGCGCTTTAATCTTGCATTGATGGGTATTCGTGAGGTGTTCGGTATTGACCGTGAAAACGTATTTATTAAGACCCGCGCGCGTCAGGTTGGTAATACTCAATACGGCAACCCTGATGGCAGCAAGTCTGAGACAGACAAGAAACAAGACGACAAGCACGTCCCTAATAAAGACAACCGCTATCGTTATAAAGGTAATAAGTTCCAGCAAGCCCGTGAGGAAGCCAAGAAACAAGTGGCTCGTGAAGAGGCTAAGAAAAAACGTAAACTGCACGTCATACAAGAAGATGGTGCTTATTTTTATGTTAACTTCACCGACTATTTAGACACTGGCTTGTTTATTGACCACCGCAACATGCGCGGCATGATCCGATCAGCCAGTCGCGGTGCTGATGTATTGAACCTATTTGCATATACCTGTACTGCCAGTGTGCATGCGGCACTCGGCGGTGCTAAAACAGTCACCAGTGTCGATTTATCACAAAACTATCTCGACTGGGGTAAACAAAACTTTGCGTTAAACGGTCTTGATGTGACCACCAGCCGTTATCAGTTTGTTGCCTCTGATATTTTTGATTGGATTAAAGACAATACAGATCAGTTTGATGTAATATTCATTGATCCACCTACCTTCTCAAACTCTAAGAAGTTCCAAGGTACCTTTGATGTGCAGCGTGACCACACTGCCCTTATCAACCGTGCAATGAACCGCTTGGCCAATGGCGGCGTAATTTACTTCTCGAATAACTTTACCAAGTTTGAGCTTGATGAAGAGTTATATGATCGTTATGACATTACTGAGATTACCAGTGAAACCATTGGTTTTGATTTTAATCCGAAAAAGCCAATCCATCATAGTTTTGAGATAAGACATAAGCTTTAATTAAGCTGATGATATAATTTTAAGCATACAAAAAGCCCTGCCAGATATTCTGGTGGGGCTTTTTAACATACTTATTTGAAATTCTATTTTAACGGCTATGGTTTATGCACAGGAGCCCCTTTAGGTTGCCACTCTGGGTAAATTAGTTCAGGGTTACCCCTATTTTCTCTATATACATCTATAATATCATCCTTACTATCAGGGATATAGTTACTTTTATTAGCACTACTTTTAAAGTAGTTATATGTTTCACCTTCCTGTAGGCTTTTCTTATACATTGGTTTTGGCGTCGTACAACCATTTATCATTGGGATTGATATTAATAGGCAATACATCATCAAGTTTTTATTCAACATGATATTCTAATCTCATAATTAAGTTATTTCGTTATTATAAACACCCATCGTTACCCTATCATTACCGCCATAATCCTGAATGGTTTTGACCTGTGTATAGCCAAAATCAGTAAAGATTTGACGCACCGTCTCGCCTTGGTCATAGCCATGCTCAACCGCTAACAAGCCACCTTTAATCAGATATTCTGTTGCTCGGCTGGCTATCTGTTTGATATCAGAAAGCCCATTGTCGGGTGCAACCAAAGCCGATAATGGCTCGGCTTTGAGCTTATCTAGGTGCTCATCATTGCCACCGATATAAGGTGGATTGGAGACGATGATATCAAAGCTTTGCGACTTATTATTTTTATCTAACGCGCTAAACCAATCGCTTTGCTTAAACTCGATATTAGTAACATTATTTAAATGAGCATTGCGCTTGGCGACCTCTAAAGTAGGCTCAGAATAATCGATAGCGGTAATTTGCCATTGATTAGACATTTGACTAGATGCTAGAGATTGGAGCTCATGCGCTAGGCTAATGGCGATACAACCAGATCCAGTGCCCAAATCCATTAAACGCTTGGGTGAATGAGGTGTATCATCAGTTTGAGCGTTATTATCTATCCACGCCAACACTTGCTCTACCAATACCTCGGTGTCAGGTCGAGGAATTAAGGTATGTTCATTAACCTCAAACTCTAACGACCAAAAAGCTTGCTTACCCGTCAGATAAGCAAGTGGTGTGCCGGATTTCATTTTTTTAATACCAGACTCAAACTGTGCCTGCTCCACCTCTGTCAGCTGATAACCGCTATCAGTAATCAAAAACGAGGCAGGCTTTTGTAACACATACAAAAGCCAGTCATTAACCCAATGCTCAGGCAGCGCATCATACTGAGTTCGTTTGATTTGGTTGACGCTCATTACCGGTTGGGCATTCATCTCAGTCACGTCTTAGTCCCTACCCTTATATACCTAATGCTATTTTTTGCTTTCAGGCTGAGTATCAACAGCCTCATCAAGAGCAAGCTGACTGGTTGCTATATCATCGCCATAAATATCATCGTTACCGCCGATGACAATATATTTATCGACCAAATAAATCAGCAGTAAAATAGGAATACCGATGACAAAAGTAAAGGTAAAGAAGAACGGCCAACTGGTCACCTCCACGATAGATCCTGAATAGCCACCAATGACTTTGGGGATTAAGGTCATAATCGATGAGAAAATCGCATATTGAACCGCCGTAAACTTAATCGAGGTCAATGCCGATAAGAAGGCAATAAATACCATACTGGCGAAGCCTGATGCCAAGTTATCGACAATCACCGCAAAGTACATATATTCAACGCTGCCTTGATGATAGGTCAGTAAGATAAATAATAGATTAGTTGATGACGCCAAAATAGCGCCGAGCATCATGGCCTTCATAATGCGCATTCTTTGCGCGAGCATACCACCTAAGAAACCGCCAACAATGGCCATGATAACGCCAACCAGCTTCACCGCGTCAGCAATTTGGGTTTTGGTAAAGCCCATCTCTTGATAAAAGACGTTTGAAATCACGCCGGCAACGATATCTGAGATACGATACAGACCTATTAAGGCAAGTAGTAATAGTGCTTTTTTGCCATAGCGGCGGAAGAAATCGACAATAGGATTAATCCAAGTTGCCATTGCCACTTCTTTTTTGACCAAGCCTATTTTGACTAAGAAATAACCTGCCACTACCGCCATAATTAAACTACTGATTAAACGGGTCGCGGTCATCAAGAATTTAGCAAGCGCATCATCAAACTCAGGCAACACATTACCGATTTGAATATAACCGGTAATAAACACCGCTACCGATAGAATAAATACCAGAACCAATCTGAGGTAATCGTTGCGCGATTCAGTAATTGCTGGTGCTTTATTAATGATTTTTGGCTGATTAATCAGGAAGAAAAGTAATAACAAAGGCGCAATACCGACGGTCACCGCAAAGTATTTATTTAATACTGGATAGATTGACTGAGAAACGATAACAATACTGCTGTCCGTCAGTCTGTTATATAAGGTTTCGACCAAGTATGGCAAACCGATAACAGTCGCCGGTACCAACAAAATCGCTGAATAAACAAAGAACAGCTTAAGGTTTAACTGCTGTTTTTTAATCTGCAGAATCTCAGCCGTTGGCTCGTAACCGGCAAAAGTGGTCAATAATGGCAGCGTCATAATCAGCGCCATCACATAATAGGTATTTCTCCATGCCTCATAGCTGTACTGGTTCTCAGTTGAGCCAAAGTACACTGCCAAGTATAAAGACCCTGCGCCTGCCACAATCATACCGATACGATAACCGGTGACATAAATGGAGGATAAGACCGGCTGCATCTCAGGCGGCGCAAGCTCAATACGGTATGCATCAATAACAATATCTTGCGTCGCTGCGGAAAATCCCAGAAGTACCGAGCCAGCTGCCATTAAATGCAGCACATTAATCTCAGCAGGGTTCACACTCGCCATGACATAAATAGCAAGAATAATAAGCAGCTGCGCAACAACCATCCAAGCCCGCCTACGCCCTAACCATGTGGTTAATATCGGTACAGGAATGGCGTCAATGAGCGGCGCCCAAATAAACTTGAAGGCATAGCCAAGACCCGCCCAGCTAAACATGGTAATTATACCCAAATCGACACCGGCTTCATTAAGCCAAAGTCCTAAACTTGAGAAAATCAGCATAATGGGCAGACCGGCGGCGAATCCTAAAAAGAACATAATCAGGACACGCAAGTCTTTAAATGCCTTTAAGGCATCAACCCATGACTTTTTAGGCGATTGAGTAACGCTAGAATCGGGCTGAGTTGTGGTAGACATGAAAAACCTATCTTAATAAAATCTAAAAACGATATGTTACTTTAGAATGGCAGGCTTGACTAGCCGTATCGTATCAAGCGTACAATACAACCTGCCCGCTCGTCATTGAAAATCACATTATATTTGCAAATAAGGCTATAATATTTGGGTTAATCCCTGCAATGCCCTTATAATGAACGCGTTTAACCTCCTACCCTCCATTGTTCTAGTATGCTCTAGTTCAATCTCTTATTTTTTGGCAATTTCATATTTCCAAGCCGCAGTGATAAAGGATATTTTTTATGGCAATAGATGTGGTCGTCAACCAAAGACATCTACAAATTCAGCTCAAACAACTAGAAACCGTCTGGCATACCGTTATTAACGGCTATAATTTAAGCCAAGCCGCCTCGGTACTGCATACCAGTCAGTCGAGCTTATCCAAACACATCTCTGCCCTCGAAAGTCAGCTAAAAGCGGAGGTCTTTGTACGTCAAGGCAAACGTCTAACCGGCTTGACCCCTGTTGGCGAAGCCCTACTGCCACACATCGAGGCTATTTTTACCGAAATTCGTACCATTGAAAACATCAGCCTTGATTATAATAATCCGCAAACTGGTACCTTAACGCTGGCTACCACCCATACTCAAGCGCGTTACGTCTTGCCAGATATCATCAAGACATTCAAAGAAGCTTATCCAAAAGTACAACTGGTACTACAGCAAGCGGACCCTGAGACCATTGCCAATATGGTGATTCGTGGTCAGGCCGATATTGGTATTGCAACCGAGGCACTACTGCACAACTCTTATCTGCGCTGCTATCGCTATTATGACTGGTCGCACCGTATTATTGTGCCCAAAGACCATGAACTCGCAAATGCTGAAGACATCGACTTGCCAACCTTGGCAAGTTATCCTTTGGTGACTTACCACGGCGGCTTTACTGGTCGTAGCGCCATTGACAAAACCTTCCATGACGCCGGTCTTGAGCCTGAAGTGGTATTGGCAGCGCTTGATGCCGATGTGATTAGCACTTACGTTGGCGCAGGTCTTGGCGTAGGGATTATTGCAGAAATGGCTTTTGAACCAAGCCACTATCAGACCTTAACCGCAATTCCAGTAGATCATTTCGGCCGCTTTACCAGTTGGATAGCGGTACGTGATGATGCTGAGATTCGCCACTTTGGTCAGGCATTTATCAAACTGTGCCAAGAACAGTTTGATTCAGATAGCTAAGCCAGATAGCTATCCGCTCTTAGTTCAATTCTGATAACTGTAGAAAAGCACTCAAAAATGGGTGCTTTTTTTATGTTACCTTTTAACACTCTCATAGCGGGTTTACTCAGCCACCGCTTTGTTATCTTTTATTTATAAATGACTGGTCTACTTGAAAAGTGTGCTTAGTATAATCATATCAATAGATAATCCCTCCTATTTATATCAACAAATAATATAAACATTGAAATCAATATCTAAACAGCTATCTAATGGATGACTTATGAATAAAATCCCTTTATCTTTTCTAGACCTCGCTCCTGTTCCAGAAGGTCAAACGACCGCTCAAGGTGTGGCATACAGTGTTAATATGGCTCAGAAAGCCGAGACCATTGGCATGAATCGCTTCTGGATGGCTGAGCATCACAACATGCCCGGCATTGCCAGTGCTGCGACGTCAGTACTGCTGTCGCATATTGGTGCTAAGACTGATAAAATTCGCATTGGCTCTGGTGGCGTTATGTTACCTAACCATGCGCCTTTAGTCATCGCAGAGCAATTTGGTACGCTGCAAGCCTTGTATGGTGACCGAATT
The DNA here is from genome assembly GCF_057396245.1 of Psychrobacter sp. CX16. Taxonomy (NCBI): domain Bacteria; kingdom Pseudomonadati; phylum Pseudomonadota; class Gammaproteobacteria; order Moraxellales; family Moraxellaceae; genus Psychrobacter; species Psychrobacter sp. CX16. Next base: position 920 of record NZ_JBXYJF010000029.1, on the reverse strand, counting down.
GATTTAGGACTAGGCCGTGCTCCTGGTACAGATGGTGCTACTTTTAGGGCGCTGCGCCGTCAGATGCAAGATGCTGATCGCTTTCCACAAGATGTGCAAGAGTTGATGTTCTTCTTGGGTAGTGAGTCAGATAATAGTCCAGTTCAAGCCTTCCCTGGTGCTAATAGCAATGTGCCGATTTGGATTTTAGGCTCTTCATTGTTTGGTGCTACATTGGCTGCGAAACTGGGACTACCCTACTCATTTGCCTCGCACTTTGCACCGCGTATGATGACGCTAGCCATTGCCACTTATCGCGAGAACTTTGAGCCATCTCAATATCTAGACAAGCCTTATGTGATGCTTGCCGCCAATATGCTATTGGCCGATGAGGATGCGACTGCCCGTTATCACTTTACCTCTGCTCAGCAAAGCTTTGTTCGCTTGCGCCGTGGTGGTCGCGGCCAAGTGCCTAAACCGATTGAGTCTATGGATAATTACTGGAGCGCCCCTGAAAAGGCCATGGTAGACGATGCATTGGCGGTGTCTTTTATAGGTAGTGTCAATACGGTCAAACCTTTATTAGAGCACTTCTTGGAGGAGCACAAGCCAGATGAACTGATGGTAACGGCTAATGTCTATGATCAACAGGCCCGTTTGCGCTCTTTAGAATTAATCCCTGAGCTGGGCGTGTTTGATTTGAAGCCTTAATCTTAATTTGAGCTTATCGCTTCTCAGCGCTAATTTTGAAGATTATGTCTCGTCCTAAAATAGGTTGATGATTTAAAACAAGCCAGATACCCCGTGTATCTGGTTTTTTCTATGCAGAACACCCATAACTTTGATGAAACTCGAAAGGCGTTCTCATATTCAAACTTAAATGCGGTCTCATATGATTATAAATATAAACCGACTCATCAACGAGCACTCTTAGCTCATCT
>NZ_JBXYJF010000028.1:0-40881 GCF_057396245.1 Psychrobacter sp. CX16 | reverse complement strand
TTGGGGTTGTATGGTCAAGTAATTAAGCGCACATGGTGGATGCCTTGGCAGTCAGAGGCGATGAAAGACGTGACAGCCTGCGATAAGCTTCGGGGAGATGGCAATAATCTGTGATCCGGAGATTTCTGAATGGGGAAACCCACCTAACGTAAGTTAGGTATCCTAATTTATTAGGAAGCGAACGAGGGGAAGTGAAACATCTCAGTACCCTTAGGAAAAGACATCAATAGAGATTCCCCTAGTAGCGGCGAGCGAACGGGGAGGAGCCGACTTAATTTTATGTAGAAGAACAGTGTGGGAAAACTGGCCATAGTGGGTGATAGCCCCGTATTCGAAACATAAATGCAAGCATATTAAGTAGTGCGGGACACGAGAAATCCTGTATGAAGATGGGGGGACCATCCTCCAAGGCTAAATACTCCTGACTGACCGATAGTGAACCAGTACCGTGAGGGAAAGGCGAAAAGAACCCCTGTGAGGGGAGTGAAATAGAACCTGAAACCGTGTGCGTACAAGCAGTGGGAGCGGACTTGATCCGTGACCGCGTACCTTTTGTATAATGGGTCAGCGACTTATATTCTGTAGCAAGGTTAACCATTAGGGGAGCCGTAGGGAAACCGAGTCTTAATAGGGCGAATTAGTTGCAGGGTATAGACCCGAAACCGAGTGATCTATCCATGAGCAGGTTGAAAGTGCCGTAACAGGCACCGGAGGACCGAACCCACTATCGTTGAAAAGCTAGGGGATGACTTGTGGATAGGGGTGAAAGGCTAATCAAACTCGGTGATAGCTGGTTCTCCCCGAAAGCTATTTAGGTAGCGCCTCGGACGAACACCATTGGGGGTAGAGCACTGTTTCGGCTAGGGGGTCATACCGACTTACCAAACCGATGCAAACTCCGAATACCGATGAGTGATATCCGGGAGACACACGGTGGGTGCTAACGTCCATCGTGGAGAGGGAAACAACCCAGACCGCCAGCTAAGGCCCCAAATTCCTAGTTAAGTGGGAAACGAAGTGGGAAGGCATAGACAGCTAGGAGGTTGGCTTAGAAGCAGCCATCCTTTAAAGAAAGCGTAATAGCTCACTAGTCGAGTCGGCCCGCGCGGAAGATGTAACGGGGCTCAAACTAGGAGCCGAAGCTGCGGATTTGAACATGTTTCAAGTGGTAGGGGAGCGTTGTGTAAGCCTGTGAAGGTGTGTCGTAAGGCATGCTGGAGGTATCACAAGAGCGAATGCTGACGTGAGTAACGATAATGGGTGTGAAAAGCATCCACGCCGGAAGATCAAGGGTTCCAGTCCAACGTTAATCGGGGCTGGGTGAGTCGACCCCTAAGGCGAGGCCGAAAGGCGTAGTCGATGGGAAATCAGTTAATATTCTGATACTTGTTTATGATGTGATGGAGGGACGGAGAAGGTTATGCCAGCTCAGCGATGGTTGTCTGAGTGAAAGGATGTAGGTAGACGGCTTAGGTAAATCCGGGCTGTTAATACTGAGATCTGATAGCAAGCTGTACTTGTACAGCGAAGTGGCAAATACCATGCTTCCAGGAAAAGCTTCTAAACGATAGTCATAAACGAATCGTACCCTAAACCGACACAGGTGATCAGGTAGAGAATACCAAGGCGCTTGAGAGAACTCTGCTGAAGGAACTAGGCAAAATGGTACCGTAACTTCGGGAGAAGGTACGCTGTCGATGGTGAAGGACTTGCTCCGTAAGCTATTGACAGTCGCAGATACCAGGCTGCTGCAACTGTTTATTAAAAACACAGCACTCTGCAAACACGAAAGTGGACGTATAGGGTGTGATGCCTGCCCGGTGCTGGAAGGTTAATTGATGGGCTTAGCGTATGCGAAGGTCTTGATCGAAGCCCCAGTAAACGGCGGCCGTAACTATAACGGTCCTAAGGTAGCGAAATTCCTTGTCGGGTAAGTTCCGACCTGCACGAATGGCATAATGATGGCAGCGCTGTCTCCAGCAGAGACTCAGTGAAATCGAAATCGCAGTGAAGATGCTGTGTACCCGCGGCTAGACGGAAAGACCCCGTGAACCTTTACTACAGCTTTACATTGAACTTTGACCTGACTTGTGCAGGATAGGTGGGAGGCTTTGAAGCAGATACGCCAGTATTTGTGGAGCCAACCTTGAAATACCACCCTGGTCATGTTGGGGTTCTAACTCAGGTATAACAATACCGAGGACAATGTATGGTGGGTAGTTTGACTGGGGCGGTCTCCTCCTAAAGAGTAACGGAGGAGTACGAAGGTGCGCTCAGAACGGTCGGAAATCGTTCATAGAGTATAAAGGCAAAAGCGCGCTTAACTGCGAGACCCACAAGTCGAGCAGGTACGAAAGTAGGTCTTAGTGATCCGGTGGTTCTGTATGGAAGGGCCATCGCTCAACGGATAAAAGGTACTCTGGGGATAACAGGCTGATACCGCCCAAGAGTTCATATCGACGGCGGTGTTTGGCACCTCGATGTCGGCTCATCTCATCCTAGGGCTGAAGCAGGTCCTAAGGGTATGGCTGTTCGCCATTTAAAGAGGTACGCGAGCTGGGTTTAGAACGTCGTGAGACAGTTCGGTCCCTATCTACCGTGGGCGTTGGAAATTTGAGAGGATCTGCTCCTAGTACGAGAGGACCAGAGTGGACGAACCGCTGGTGTTCGGGTTGTCATGCCAATGGCATTGCCCGGTAGCTACGTTCGGATTGGATAACCGCTGAAAGCATCTAAGCGGGAAGCCAACCTCAAGATTAGATTTCCCTTAAGAGCCGTTGAAGACTACAACGTTGATAGGCAGGGTGTGGAAGCGCAGTGATGCGTGTAGCTAACCTGTACTAATTGCTCGTTTGGCTTGACCATACAACACCCAAGTGGTTTTGTAGCTCTCATAAAACAGAGACAGCCAATTATTTCGATATCATCCTGATGATTGCTTATTAATAGCAACCTTGATTCAGGTTCTTGATATATTTTAAACAAAGTTAAGCTAACCCTTAACCAACTCATATCTATACCCCCTTTGCTGACGACAATAGCACGATGGAACCACCTGATCCCTTCTCGAACTCAGAAGTGAAACATCGTAGCGCCAATGGTAGTGTGGTTCGCCCATGTGAGAGTAGGTCATCGTCAGCTCCCTATACCTAAAAGCCCCCGCAACTTACGTTGTGGGGGCTTTTTCTTTGAGAGGGCTTTTATCTTAAGGGCAGTTCTCACTATTAGTTAAGTTTTTAAGTTTAATTCAAACGTGTAGCTTATTTTATCATTATGTCCAAATAAGCTAGTATGATGGCTATAAACTTCTAACTTCCACAAGCTTCAACTAGAGAGAGTTCATATGACTACTTCAACCGTTGTATACCAAGGTAATCTACGCACCCAAGCTTTACATATACAATCAAACAATGAAATTATCACCGATGCGCCAACGGATAATCATGGCAAAGGAGAAGCGTTTTCTCCTACTGATTTATTAGCGACCAGCTTGGCCAGTTGTATGTTAACCATTATTGGGATTAAAGCCGCTGCTATGGATCTGGACGTTGTCGGCACGAAAGCTGAAGTAATTAAAATAATGGCTGCTGACCCTCGCCGTGTGAGTGAGGTGAAAGTCACCATTGAGTTTACACAAAATTTTGATGAGCGTACTCGTAAGGTGCTAGAAGCGGCAGCTTTGACTTGTCCTGTAGCAAAGAGCTTACACCCTGATATCAATCAAGACGTCACGTTTAGTTATCCGAATAATTAATGCAATGGGCAGTAGAACTTGACGTACTAACACGCATTTAATAGTGTTATTTATACAAACGATTAAGCTATAAAGCTTTAAACCTACAATCAATAACCTAATGAATGCTCAGAAGCATCTTATAAGGGTGGCAAGCCTACAAACCAGAATGCTTGATGCGTAATTCCTTTAAAGTATGCTGAGTGAGTTAATAGGTTTCAAATTAGGTTATAAATGACTTATCCATACAGTTTGATAAGGTTGTAGAGTTAAAAAGTCATTCGATAACTCGATTTTCTTATTTTTGATAAGATCTACCCAAACTTCCGTATCAAGCAAATTTATATCTGATACCAGTAGGGTTTGGTCTTGATCACTAATATTACTAATACAGAAGATGCTTTGCTTACCTTGCAAGCATTGACGCCAATATCCAAATACTTGTTGTCCTAATTGTAATGTATATTGCGACGCATTAGGATGAAATGCGGGCTGAGCTTTCCTTATTTTCAAAAGCCTAGTTAGCGTGTTTATTACGATGTAATTCTTAGATTCTGGGTTCTCAAGTAAAGATTCTAACTCACCATAATCCCAGCAGTGACGATTGATAGAGCGATTGTGTCCCGTAAGCGCTACTTTATCGTAATCATTAGAAGTGGCTAGTAAACTATGAATATATATGCCAGGTATGCCCTCCATACCAAGCATAATGGTTTGAGCACATATAAACCGCTCGATCTGATAGTTATCAGGGCCCTTAAAAGTACCTTGTAGCGCATCAAACAGAGTAATGTTTATCTCATAAGGTTTCTGATTCCCATTTTCTAAAGTGCGGCATGAAACCTCCCCGCCAAACTCTTTCATCTTATTGACAAGCTTATTAATCTCTTCCTCATCTAGTAAGCCTTCGGCAGGGCGCAGCCCGATACCATCATGAGAGGCGATAAAATTAAAATAAAACGTACCATTTTGAGTGGGGGGCATGCTGAGCAGCCAACTGTTCAAATAGGTGCAGTCTCCTGAGGCTAGTGTATATATTAATAAGGGCGGTAATGAGAAATTATAGATGCCATGCGCTTCGTTGGCATTACCGAAATAGGTCAGGTTCTCATGGTTAGGTATGTTGGTTTCCGTAATGATAATAATAGACGGATCGATATGTTCAATTAAAGTCCGAATTAAACGAACCACTTCATGGGTTTGTGGCAAGTTAATACATTTCGTTCCTATCACTTTCCATAAAAATGCGACGGCATCGATTCGAAATAATTTAGCTTCTTTATCAATATAAAATCGAATGATCTCAATAAACTTAAGCAGAACTTTTGGGTTTCTAAAATCAAAGTCTACTTGATCGTGGCTGAATGTACACCAAACATACTTAGTCCCCTTTGCTGTTTGGGTTTTCCGTAGCAAAGGCGACACTCTGGGACGCGTCACTTCAGATAAGTCATCCGCTGGTTTTGCTGTAAAGAAAAAGTCAGAGCCATCACCTTTACCCGCGATAAAGTTCTGAAACCAATGGCTCTGCACTGAGCAGTGGTTAATGACCAAGTCGACCATTAGTCCATAATCCTTGCCCAAGCAAACAATATCATCCCAAGTGCCTAATTCAGGGTTAACAGATGCGTAGTCAATAACCGAAAATCCGTCGTCAGAGCTATAGGGGTAAAAGGGTAGGATGTGAACAGTATTAATAGTGTCTTGAAAGTAGCTGTCTAAAAGCTTATGTAAAGTAACTAAAGGCTTTTCACCTTTCTTAACCACACTATTGCCATAGGTAATCATAACAATATCGCTTTGATCCCAGTAGTTATGATGAGATTGTGAAGAAACGATATCTGCTTCTGATTCGATGCCAATGGTTGCAAGCAAGTCAGTGGCTAAAGACGAATAATTTATATCGCTATTATCGTCACTATTAACATCTGTATAGATATTTTCTAAATGGTGAATGACTTTTTCATGGAGCGTTTGCCATACCATATTGCTTACTCCATAAACTCTTTTGTATCGGCTTCGACGGCCGTCAGCAAACGCTGTTGAATATCAGGTATGGCACTGGTCACTCGGTTCCAACTAGGAATAAATGGAGTTTCCATAGGGTTATCTAGGAAGCTTTCGCCGGCTTTCATAATATTGCTAGCGAACATCTCGACAGCCTTTTCTTCTACGTGAATATCCAAAGTCAGGCCATTCATAACCGCATCATTATGATAAGTCTCAATAAAATCTAAGGCAATCCGGTAGTAAGTGGCTTTGATAGATCGGAAGGTTTCGGTGCTAAATATGTGACCTTGTGTCGCCAATTTCCTAAATAGTGCTTTGGTGATATCGATCGACATTTTAGATAAGCCACCTTGGTCATTATGTAGCGATAAATCCTGGTGCTTATGATCGTAATTATCACAAATATCTACCTGACATAGGCGGTTACGGGAGTAGTTGCGATGCATTTCAGATAGAACGCCAATCTCCAAACCCCAGTCACTAGGAATGCGAATATCGTTTAACACATCCCGTCTAAACGAAAATTCCCCCGCCAAAGGGTAACGGAAGCTGTCCATAAATTCTAAGTAGTCATTGTCTCCCAAAATTCGCTTTAAAGCACGAATCAGAGGCGTAACCAAAAGACGAGACACTCGGCCATTTATTTTGCCATTAGCGACACGGGCGTAATATCCTTTGGAGAACTCATAGTTAAACATAGGATTAGCAACGGGGTAAATCAGCTTGGCGAGCAAATCTTTTTCATAGGTAGTAATATCACAATCGTGTAGGGCAATAGACTCCGAGCGTTCTGATGCTAAGATATAACCCATGCAATACCAGACGTTACGACCTTTACCTAACTCTTTAGGAGCGAGACCTTTCGCCTCAAGCTCTAGATCAAGTGCTTTTAGACGCGGTCCATCATTCCATAACACTCGGTGATGTTGTGGCAGTTTGCTAAAAAACGTCAAAGCGTGGCGATATTGATCTTCAGTCGCTCTATCTAAACCTATAACGATTTCAGATAAATAAGGTACAGTTTTAAGCTCACTCACGATATGAGGCAGTGCTTCGCCTTCAAGCTCTGAAAATAAAGAGGGCAGTATAAGCCCCATAGGACGTTTCTTAGAAAATTGTACCAGCTCAGCTTCAATCTCATCGCTAGGACGGCGCGTTAAGTTATGCAAGGTTGTTACCACACCATTTTGGAAAAAGTCGGCCATTAGTCTTCCTAATTAATTATTGTTAAGTTATTGTTATTAAAGTGATTAATATTGAGTGCTTAGTTTTAAAGTGGCTATTATAGTTTCATTACTATGTGTCAAAGCAATTAATGATAAAGCGATTAGTATTAAAGCCAATAATGTTAAGTCAGTAGGGTACGCTAGTATTTAGAGTTCTAACAGTTTCGTTAACATCTCGCTCCAGCCTTCAGGACCCATAAGTGTACTGGTATAGACCGCTTCTTTTTGCAAGATAGGAGGTGGATTAGCAGGCGATAAAATTCTTATTGACACATCAGCGGCCTCTAACATCGCAATATCATTTTTACCATCACCAAGGGCGATCGTTTTAACATCGGTTTTATATTGATTTTGATATTCATTGGCAAGCCACTGTAGCGCTTGTCCCTTATCGCAGTTGCCTGATACATGGATGAAGCGACCACCCTCTAAGGGAGTTGCGCCTTTTTCTTTTAAGGACACAATAAACCTCGCTTTATCTTCCTCGCTCCCTAACCATAAAACAGGCTCACCAAACTGACGTCTTGCAGCCAGTGACGCAGATTGCGAGTCTAACCCTGTGCAATCTTGAATGTCTGAGACACTCATTTTGGAAAACTGTTGGTATTGTCCCGCATAGTCATCGCCTATTTGTGCTAGTAGGTCTATCCAGTGGTCTTTTTTTGCACTAAAGGTTTTGCACCAATAACCATTTAATTCAACCGTGTCGATGGGTTTTTGTTTTAAAAAGCTAGGGGGTATGAATACAGCAGCACCATTTTCAATAATAAAGGGGCCGCCAAGACCGATTTGCTCACGAAGTGGTTGCATCTCAGCATAGGTTTTACTGGTGGTTGGTATGACAGGAATATCTTGGTTAGCAAGTTTTGCCAGAGTTGGTTTTGCGGCTGTAAAAGAATAAGTATGATGATCGAGCAGTGTCGCGTCCATGTCAGTGAAAATAAGTGTTTTAGTCATGTTTTTAAATCAGTTTTTAAGTTATTTAGACACTTTTTGATGAGTAATGGTTCGTGTTTCATCGAGAAAAAATACCGTATCAGATACATTAGGAAGTGTTGTTAAAGCGTGTTCTGTCAGTCTTTGATAATGCTGAATAAAGGTCGCTATCTGACTCTCTGTCATAATAGAGTTTTGTTTACTGTCGTTAAGAGAAGCCGCCGAGGCTTTGGCTAACTTCTGCTCTTGCTCCAAGCGCCAATTAAAGACGCAATCGAATGACGGCGCTTTTAACATTACTTGGTAGTCAATCCTATCAAATAGGGTTTGGTATTCATCGGCAAGCTCTGTATTGACATATGAACGCCAAATCCTTTGGGAGTCATGCGTTTCTTCTAAAGCATTGATAGGGTGCTGTAATGATTCTTCTGACTGAGGCTTCAAGCCAACACACCAGCCCTCTAATATAATAAAGTCTGGTGAATAATCAATGGTTTGCCATTGATCTATAGGGTAGGGGTTATCGGTCGCTTTGTCAAAGCGGGGTAACCGTGTGGGAGTTCCGTTTTGTAATTGGTTAATAGTGTTGAGGGCTAACTTTATATCATGCGTTCCGGGAACACCGCGCGTCTTCAATAAGGGATGTATCGTGTTCGCCAAAGCCAATCTAGCAGTTTGATCCAGATAGAAGTCATCTATCGATAGTGAGACGACTGTCTTACCATGCACTGATGTTAAATAGGTGTCGATAAAGCTGCTTAGGGTAGTTTTACCAGAGCCTTGACACCCTGTAATGCCAATAATGAACGGTTTAGATGAATTTCGTTGATGCTCTAATACTCGTTCACATAAGGGTTCGAACCATTGTTGTGCTATAGCTTTATAGCTATCTGGGAGTTGGTGGGTCGATAAAAAATGTTGTATATTCATAGTATCGTCCATAACATTATTCCCATTGAGTCTGTATAGCTACAATATCTGTGCCCAACTTCGTACGTTAATTAACATCATTGCAAAATTGGCTAGCATGATAACTGCAAAGCAATTTAACAGTTATAGCGCTTAGGTTGTTTTTGTATTAGTCTATTGAAAATTATACAATTAAATAAATCCAAACCAATTCTAACAAAATCAAACTCAGCCAAGATAGTAGCTAATCCCGCTTTCGCTACTATCTTGGCTTGTGCGGCGGTGTGCGCTATAGCCAGTGCCGTTCCTGCGCCACGATAACGCCACTGGCCGAGCGCCCACAACGCCTTACTTCACCAAGTATATTCGCTACAATCGGGGCTAAACCGCATCCAAAGGTAACGTTTATTGCAATTTTATAAATCAATCACAATAAACTATCCTTTCAAAAAAATAAATGAAGCATTGTTGATTATACAAACAATTGAATATAAGTTTAATTTATAAACTATATGGTAGGACTATCCTTATGTCGTGCAGAACACCCTTGAGATCTCAAAGCTGCAATGGTACTGATAAAACTTTATTAAGCTCATTTAATGAAATTGTAGCTCATTACATAGATAACCATCGTCAAAACGCATCTGATGAGATGCTATTCTATAGACAACAGGATAATTTAGGGACGGTTATTTCGAAAGCAGGATTAGCTTTAACAGTTGATGATAAAAAACATCCCCATCAATATCGTATATCAAATGAAACGTTGAAAGAACTATCGAAGACTCTAAAATATATAGACTATTCAGTTATAAATAGTTTTACAGAATTATTAATGGTTTTGGAAGATGAGATACGTCCAATTTGGGGAGTCGGGGATTTGCTTATTTATGATACTGCATTACGTATAGGTGCTTTTTTGGGTTATGAACCGGAGTATGTATATTTACATGCCGGTACTATGCAAGGTGCGAAAAGTCTAGATTTAGACTATTCTAAAGGTTATTTGAAGGTTGAAGAGCTACCTGAACAGTTTCATAGATTGCAACCTCTAGAGATAGAAGATTGTCTCTGTATATATAAAGATTCATTAGCGTCTATAAGTTTTAATAAAGCTAAAGGTTAACTAAATATTCATAATTTTTATATCAAATCGGTAATCACTATGCCAACAAAAACCCTACTAATAATAGCCCACGCTCCGTCACCAAATACCCATAAGCTAGCACAAGCCGCTTTTAAAGGTGCTAATCATCCTGACATAGATATCAATGTCATTCTTAAATCTCCTCAAGACACGCAACCTGAAGATGTGCTAGCTGCTGATGCCATTTTGATAGGCACGACTGAAAATTTAGCCTATATGGCAGGACTGACAAAGACTTCTTTGATCGTTGTTATTACCCTGTGTTAGATAAAAAGCAAGGGCTAGCATTGGCGGTATATATCCGAGCTGGACAAGATGGTACGGGTACAAAACGAGCTTTAAAGACGATTACTACAGGTCTTCGTTGGGAGTGGGTGCAAGATGCGCTAATATTAAAAGGCGATTGGCAGGAAGCATTTACGGATCAAGTAGAAGAGCTTGCGATGACGTTGGCTGCTGGATTGGAAGCAGGTATCTATTAATTCAAAATTTTAATTGGTCGGAGAAATGGTGTAATGAGTCAAGCGAGTTTAGGAAACACAGATGTCAATAGTATGCATATGTCTAGACTGCCTTGTTCTCAGGCGTGTGAGAATAATAAAGACCCCATTTTAAAGGTGCTGCAAAACGAGCTGCAAGACTATTATCATGTGTTGGAGGTTGGGTCAGGTACTGGTCAACATAGTGTTTACTTCGCGCCAAGACTGCCACATCTGGACTGGCAGACCAGCGATGTCCGTCAGAACCATTCTGTGATTAAAGGCTGGCACGATCGTCATCCTGCACCGAACTTGCATGCGCCTTTAGCGTTTGATTTAACCACAGACTCAATACCACTAGCACTGTCTGGTAAACGGTATGATGCTGTGTTTACCGCCAATACATTACATATCATTGCTTGGGAATTGGTTGAGAGGCTGTTTGAGTTGGTGGGGGATGCGCTACCAGCAAACGGTAAGCTAATTATTTATGGGCCATTTAATGAAAATGGACATTTTACGAGTGACAGTAACCGACAGTTTGATAGGCATTTGCGTCAGCGCGATTCAAAAAGTGGTATTCGTAATAAAGAGGATGTTATTAGCCTAGCATCCACCCATCAGTTAACCTTACATTCGCAGTATCAGATGCCTGCAAATAATCAAATATTGGTTTTTAAAAAATACGCTAATTTTAACTTAAGACAATTCAACGAAGTTTATCTTAGGTCTATGAGTCTATAGAAACCTAAATGCGGGATAAGAATGTTTGTAAGCGATTGTTTTTATTTGAGTTAGAAAATCCATCCCCAACCCTTCCTTTGAAAAGGAAGGGAGCTAACCTTTCCAACGTTAAAAAGAGATGAATGACCGTTTCTTTAAAAGGTGAGTGCATTGTCTTGCAACAAAGGAGTGCCTATACCCTTAAATTTTATGAATTGATTATCCCGAATTCAGGTTATAGAAAGAAACTATTGGTAATCATTTGATAGCTAATGGCTAATGGCTAATATTTAACAGCTAGAATTCAACAAGCAAACGTTGAGGTGAGTGAATAATTGACACAACTGGGAATGATAGCGAAGTGTGAAAAGTGAAAGCGGTTTAGCCTCGATTGTAGTGGATATACTTGGTGACACACAGGGGTGTGGGCGCTTAACAAGAGGCGGTATCGAGATAACAGGAACGTCACTTGTTTTAGCGACCGCCCCTGTGTTAACCAAGATAGTAACGAAAGCGAGATTGGCTGCTTATCGCTACTTTTAGAGTTGTGATAATGTGTGTTAAGCGACTTTGTACCAGTCGATTTTTCGAGTCATTATCATGACACTGGCGAGTAGGGCAAAGCAGAAGACGGCGCCGAGTAATAGGTTTAAATCTTCCATGGTCAATATGCCGTAAAATGAGGCGTAGAGCCCGCCCAATATAGCGGTAAACAGTACGGCGCGTTTGGCACTACCAAGCAAATAGTATGAATACCAGCCGATTAAACCGACGCAGGCACAGGCGGCAATGGCATACGCTAACCAAAATGCGATTTGTTCGGCAAGCGGTAATAATAATACGTAGAAGACCAATAAGGCGCTGCCAACGAGCAAGTATTGGATGGGATGGATGCGACTTGCTTTGATGATTTCAAATAAGAAGAAAGTTCCGAATGAGACGAGTATCAATAGTAGCGCATACTTCATGGTGCGTTCGGTTTGTAAGTAAACGTCGTTCGGTTCTGCAAAACTGACGCCAAAGCTGCTTAAACCTGAGCTATTAAAACCTAATCCCTTATCCTCGCTCGCTTCTAAAGCTGACCTTTCTGCATAATACTCATCGTATTCTGTGTCATCTGTGCTGAAAGACGTGGTGTCTGCAAATGAACAAGAACTGTTTGATTGGCTGAGACAGTCGTTCAGATACTGGTTATTTGCAATGGTGAGATATTGGTTTTGCCAGTTTGCCTCGAAGCCTTCTTTTGAAAATGTTTTGGCATTGGGGAGTGCTTTACCAATAAAATTGGGTGCATGCCAGTTGCTGGTCATGGCAAGCTCGAAGTTTTGTCCCGTTGGTACGGTGTTTAAGGTGCTGATGCCAGATAAGGGCAGAGTGACTAAGGCGTTAAATGAGACAGTGGAGGCGGCTTTGGTGTTATCTATGTCAGTGGTGTTTGATTGAGAAGCCTGTTTTGTTGACTGGTTTGAGGCTGATGCTAATTGATTTGCTATAGAGCTTGGAAGGGGCGCCTCTACATAGCTCAGTTGCGATGAGTTGCCAAGAGTGTTTGACTCAGGGTACGTGGCTTTGATGTGCTGTTTATTGATAGTAATGGTGGGCAGTGTATTGACACCACGTAGGTCAGATACCGGTATTATGATGCGGGCTTTGTCCCATTGTAACGTTTTACGATAGGTCTGATCAGCCGTTGCAGCGTTGGCGGTAGAAGCATTAGAAGCATTAGTACTAGACGCGCTGGCATTAGGAGCGTTGACATTGGATGGAGCGGCTGTCAGTTCGGCTTGTTGAATGTCAGCTGAGGGTTCGATTTTAAACGTTTGGTCAAATAATAAGTCTCCATTGAAACTGGTGGCATGATAGATGCCGCGCTGGTAGGTATCGGTGCTGACATCAAGATCTTGGGTAGCCGTGGTTTGGGACGCGAAAAAAGTGTCTATCACGGTATAGGGTTTGGCACACTTGACATTGAGATCCGTCGGTTGGGCGGAGCAGCTTGGTGTGATGAGCGCTGGGACGGTGATAAACGGGGTGATGACTTGTTGTGGGTTGACATGTTGTTCAGCGATTTCTTTGATAACGGCTTCTGAATAGTGTTGCCGTTCAGAGATTAAAGCACTGATCATATTTAGACCAATCCCAAATATCATGCACAGTACGGCGATGATCGATAATTTGATAATGAGGGTTTTTTGCATAAGACATCCTTTATATTGATTGTTTGGGGTAGGCATAAAAACACATTAAGGATATCTTAGGGATGCGATAAGGAAGGGTGATGCAACAAACATGAAAAGATAGTGGAATAAAAAAACGCGATAAGGTAACTTATCGCGTTTTGGTTTTCTTTTAAGTTAAGGCTATTTCAAGGATTTAATTTTACACTGAAATTTAGCCTTTGAAATATAACCGCTTTACCACTCATGGGTTGGTGGGAACTTTAGTTATCTTTTGATAAAACCTTCAAGATACGCCATTGGGTCATAGTTGGCACTTGGATTGAAAGTAAAATCAAAACCACTTTGGCTATCGAGTGCACCAACGCCAATAGTATTCGTATTACCACCTACATTAAGTTGACCATTATCGGTTTTGATACCAACCGGTGTGGTTTGTGTAGTCGTGGCATCACTATGATGAATGTCAATATCCGCTATAGGTTTTACCCCTGCAATCGTGCCGTTTTTAATATCTGAAATCAATTGAGAACCTGCATTCTCTGGCGTATATTTAACAGGAGAACCTTCTGTTCCTAATGCAATATCGACCTTAGTTTCATTACTATGGCTTTGTAATATCTCATTATTAACGTTGCCACTAACATTGCCTTGCAGGGTACCCGCATTGACACTGCTGCCTGATACATTGACATCACCACCAACGTTAACATTGGCATTTTGACCTATGTTCACGCTGGCAGGGGTATAAGACTGACTGTCTCCAGTGTCAACGCCGACATGGATATTGCCAGCTTTTGGCACAAGAGCGTCATTTTCTTTTTTGGTTTCAATATTGCCACCAAGATCTACTGAGGTGTGTTGACCATGGTTTGATCCTGCTGAAACATTAAAGACGCCATCAGTATTAATAGTAGCATTGTCAGCGGTTACGTTTGCATGGCTGATATTCACGCCTTCTTCAGCATTGATATTTAGCTCACCTGCGTTGACGGTGCTAGTGCCCGTATGCTGACTTTGACTGGTGCCAGCACTGATATTACCGCCAAGATCTAAACTGCTACCTCCTGAACCAACTGCGACATTGACACCAACCGCACCTGAACCACTATGCGCGGTACTGGTTGTACCAGCGATATTAGCAGTGTTGGTATCAATATTAAGCTTGTCAGTGGTGAGGTTAGTGCCTTGTACGTTGACCGTACCGTTAGTACCGCTTGTTGACAGGTTAACATTCCCTGCGGTAACGGTATTATTGACGCCCTCAAGGGATGATCCGTTATGACCATTAGCCCCAACTGACACACCAACGGAAGGTTGAGGAGTCGGTTTATCTAATGCCAGACCACCAACATTGACGCTAACATCAAAGCCACCGCCAGTGGCGTTGCTGGTATTTTCAGATTGAACAAGGCTAACCTCTTTACCGGCATCTACATTTAAGCTACCAGGCGTAGTGATATTGCTTTGAGAAACAACCGTATCATCGCCATGAATGTTAACGTTTGCACCTTCAATTGTGGCAGGTTTGGCAGTGGTGGTACCGGCTTGCTCATGCTGGAAATTGGCTGATACGCCAACTGAACCTGTAGGGCTAGCGCCTTCAAGACCGCCAAGTCCGAGATTAATGCTAGCTCCACCAGTGTTACTGGTGTCTTTTGTGCTGTCATAGCCTGAAGCAAGTGTTACATCTTTACCAGACAGGTTCACATCGCCTGTTGCCTTGTAATGGGTGCCTTCATCGTTAAGGGCGTTTGTAGCTTGTTCGTTGATAGTGCCTGCGGTAATGGTTGTGCCTGAACCTTGAGTTTGTACGTTATTGTTACCAGAACCACTTGCACCAATATTAAGGCCAGCACTTAACCCTCCTTTATAATCTGCAGAAGCTGAAAGACCAATATTGACATCAACATTTGTATCAGATTTGGTCTGAGTCGCATGGGCTTGGTCATGGGTAATATTGGTCGCCTGCTCATTGACGGTATCTTGGGCAGTAATATTTGTGCCTGAATGATGAATGTCACTGTCTGCTTTGATAGTAACGTTTTGGCCGCTTAATTGACTCGCCACTGGGGTAGTTGTTTGATCAGATTTCTTCTGATTATTAACATCTAGTCCTAATCCAACGGTCACACCAGACGTATCAACGCTGCCTTTAAGACCTAAAAATACATCGGTATAGTCACTAGCAACAGTATGGCTGTTATCTTGAGCAGAGGTAGTGACATTATTACCGCTGATATTAAGATCATTTTCAGAGGTTACTTTACTGCCAGTAATATTAACATCACCGCCTTTTAGGGTAGTTGTTCCACCAGAAACAAGAGAGCCTGATACGGTTTGAGTATTGTCAGTATCGACATCATGGGTAATACCCAATCCTAAACGCCAGTCAACGGACGCATCTTTTAAAGAAATCGCTTTTGATTCTTCTGATTTGGAGGCATCAACTTTTAGAGTGGAATCACTAGGAGTAGCTTCTTTTAGTGTGCCTGCATCAGGTTGAACTGCATATAATGCAGTAGTTATAGGCTGTGCTACCTGAGCTGATTTTGAAGTAGGTTCAGAAGCTTTAGCGTCAGTCAGATTAGTATCAGCCACTTTTGCTTCAGTCAGTTTAGTACCCGCCACTTTTGCATCAGCTGCATAGAGCGAAGGCTTTGTTGTTATATCCGCTACGATACCAAGGGTGTCATGAACAGTAGTCACATCATGAACATCCTTAACACCCACAATATTAAGCTCTTTACCGGCTTCTAAATCAAGTAGTCCTGCTGCTTTCACTTGGCTACCGACAATATTGATGTTTTGGTCAGTGACTAAGGCTAAATTGGTATAGGATTCTAAAACTGATTCTTTATTTGTCTGATCAGTTGTGGTCGTAGTAAGGACATCGATAGGAATATCAAAAATTGTACCGGTACGATGCAGGTCTACATTGGTAGTAGTTTCGGTAGCGCCTTTGATATTAAAATCACCATGCGGAGAATTTAAATAGGCATTTTTAACGGCTAGTACGCGGCTACCCGTCAGGTTTAAGCCTTTGCCTGCATCAATGTATAACAAGTTGCTGGCTTGCACATCGGCACCGTTTTGTTTAATGATAGTGGTGTCATTATTGTCGGTTTGTGAGCCAAATAATCCGCCCCAATAAGTTACTTTATGATCGATATTATGGGTGGCCTTGCTGGTTTCGGCACTAAAAGATACGGTGCCTGGCGTTTTAAATTCCATATCTTTTGCGACAATTTGCGCCCCTGCATATTCCTGGTTACCGCCGCTGGTCATCGCTGCTTTGTTCGCCAAAATAGCGGTCGGAATATAGTAATCTCTACTCGCTGATTCAGAATCAACAACGCGTTTTAATGCAATAGTACCTAGTCTATTTTCAAAGGTAATATCGTGGAATTCGTTGGCATTACCACCTGTTAATGCAATCTCATCCCCCGCATTTAGACGTACCACAGGCGCCACTATTTGGGAAGAATTACCGGTGATATTGCCTGCTTTGGCGTCTATATTGACATTATTACTGCGAATATTGGAGCCATATAGCGCCGTAACTTTATCCGTATGAAATAAGGTCTCTTCTTTAAGTCCGCCTTTTTGAGTATTGGTAGAGCGGTAAATCGTGTTTATCGTTTTCTCACCATTTAAAGCGATATTATCGCCTTCAAGGTTGACTTTATTACCCACAATTTGAGTACCGTTGAGCGATAAATTTTTTGTGGTTTGAATATCTACATTGTCGGCATTAATGCGTGTTGGTAAATAGTGTTGACCGATTTGCAACGTGGTCGAGGTAATCAGCGGAGAGTCTTTTTGACTGTATTGTTGTTCGAAGTTCTTAATGTTACCGTGCATATTAAGATTACCGGCACGGGCATTGAAATCTTTAGTATTAAACTCGACACCTTTCACATCCATAGTGGCACGATCGTCGGTACTATGCAGCGTGATACGCCCAGCTTGCATACTACCTAAAAGATTACCGTCTAGTACACGGTCGCTTTTTGCAGCGATAGAAGTTGCGCTTAAGCTACCGTCTGGATTAATACCGACTTTGTTGCGTCCCATCACGACATTGACGTTGTCTGCATTTTTAATATCCGTATCGGCATAGATTAGCGGGGCGATTAAATCCACCACTTTGGTATCGTCAAACTGAACACCACCGTAAATGCGTAGTCCGCGATCGTTTTTGGTGTTATAGCCTGTGAGTTTGCCATCGGTAATTTCAGGCTTAGCGACCGCTAGGCTCACTCTTGGAGCGTTGATAAACCCACAGCCTTCACAGCTGATGCCGTTGGGGTTGGCGAGTACATAGTCCGCCGCCATCCCAAAGACTTCTTGTTTACCCAGTAACAAAGAGGGTTTACGACTCACCACTTCGTTTAAAATGACAGTCGCGGCTTGATCTTTTAAATTTGAGTTGGCACCTAAGTTGCCCGCTAAAACAGATTGTCCGCTTTGAGTGGCATTATTAAGAACGGCACCAGATCTAGAAACGTTAAATTGATTATATTGGTTATGCGATAACCCTTGTGCATTTGGTGCGTTGATGTCCACCACTTCTACGCCGTTAGCCTGTTTCTGCACATTGACATTGCCCAGTGCTCGGATATCTGCCATCGCTGTACCTGACAGTGATGCGATGGCGATAAATGCGGTGATACGACCTGTGGCTGATAATTTCATAGATTTCATCGGTCATCCTTAAATAGCATAGTTAAAAGCGGAAGTATTGATAAGCAATCACAGTTAAAAATGAATTGGTTAGGGTGTTAGACTTGCAGGAATTTAGTATAAAATCAATAACCTATGTGCAAAGTATTGTTCTTAATTAAGTATAAATAAATATAAAATAAGTCAGAGCTTACGCAAGAAATTCAGCTTTGAGCTGGTATGGTTAATCATAATATAAGGTATGCATTTACCTTGCCAATTGCAGAAAACATTCTCTATTTAACGGATTTAGGTAGGGGATACCCTTGTCTGTTATTAAGTTATTGCCAATTATATCAATTATTTATGAACAATTTATTACGATGGTTTAATAGTGCTTAAGGCCGACGGTTCTCAATATACCTTGCTTGTCGATATCTTTGATAATTAATGACCATTCTTCGTTGACTCTGACCGTATCGCCAGCAACGGGAGCAGTGTCCAAATTGGCTTCAATAAATTCTGCGACGGTCTGTTCCCACATATTAATAAGTGAGCCATCTTTATAATAAGTCATTTTGGTGTTAGGCGGGGTGGCGGCGATTTGTTCATTAAAGAAGGGTAAATCGCCGAGTTTTACGTTCGGCGATATCATCCAGTCGCCGTAGAAGTCTTCTACAGATCTTCTATCGAGTTTGATGTTGTTAAATATGCGCGCGATTTTGCCGGCATGATCACCGCGAAGACCGTACCAGACCCGATCACCAAATTTTAATCGGGTGTCTCTATCAACGATGACAATCTTTTCAGCTCTGACTAGTGCAAATACCGCAATCTCTTCGGTATCTATAGTGGTAGAGATGGCTTTGGGATGGCGTCCCATCGCAAAGGAACCTGCCTTGACCTCGAATTCATAGAGGGTAATGCGGGCTTGGTTGGATACCCAAATCTCCATTTCCTCTTCAGGCTCGGCAATTTTGGGAATGCGTACTTTGAATACATTGGCCATAAATGGAATGCTGCTGCCTTGTACCACCAGAGATAAAATTACCACGCCAAATGCGATATCGAACAGTAAAAATGCATCTTCGACACCAGCAATAATTGGCAATATAGCCAGCGTAATGGGTACTGCACCGCGCAAACCTACCCATGAAATAAAACCAATTTCACGGTCTTTAAACCCAAAAGGTTTGATGCCGGTATAAACCGCAATAGGGCGTGCGATAAATACCATAAAGGCGGTGATAGCCACAGAATAGTGCCAGACGTTGAGCACGTTAGAGGGTGTGACAAGCAGGCCCAGTACAACGAATAAAATGGCTTGTGATAGCCAAGCAAAGCTGTCCATAACCCGCAGAACGTGTTCGGTTGCACGTACCTTATGGTTCCCGATGAGTATCCCTGCCAAATATATGGCCAAAAATCCACTACCTCCAATCAGGTTGGTTGCCGAGAATACGCTTAAACCTGCTGATAGAATCAGAATGGCGTACATACCTTCGGCCAAATGGATTTTTGGTAATAACTTAGATAGCAGATAGCCGGCAAGTAGACCCATAATCAAGCCAAAGCCGAGTTGCTCAACCAATAATCCAATAAAGCCCATAGCCGTTTGACCTTCAGGATCAACATTTAGGGCGATTAAACCAGTTACCAACAAGATGGCAGCGGGGTCGTTGGCACCAGACTCTAACTCTAGAGTGGCTTGGACGCGGTCGTTGAGTTTTACACCGCCATTACGCAGCAAGGAGAATACAGCAGCGGCATCGGTTGAACCCACGATAGCTGCCATCAGAAGACCAATACGCCAGTCGACATCTAATAGCCACGTAACGAATAAGCCCAATATTAAGACAGTAGCAAACACCCCCCAAGTGGCAAGGGTAAGTGCTGGTTTTAGACCGACCCTGAATGATTGAAATGAGGTGCGTAATCCGCCATCAAGCAAAATACAGGCGAGGGCTGCTTGTCCGACAAAGTTAGCTAAGCCATATT
Organism: Psychrobacter sp. CX16; assembly: GCF_057396245.1. Lineage (NCBI taxonomy): Bacteria > Pseudomonadati > Pseudomonadota > Gammaproteobacteria > Moraxellales > Moraxellaceae > Psychrobacter > Psychrobacter sp. CX16. The sequence goes on along the minus strand of NZ_JBXYJF010000028.1, from coordinate 20,878 downwards.
GTGAAAACTCAATCCCTAAAATACCTTGCTCGCCGGCAAGCATTCCCACGGCTAAAAATAGCAGTAACAACGGAATACCCAAGCGGGCCGATAAGGTACTGGCCATAATGCTTGAGAATATAAGCAATGCGCTTACCAAGTATATGATATTTAGGGTTTCCATCGTATCGATTGACCTTGATAAATAGGTTAAGTTCTAGGCTAAGTGCTAGATATTAAGTATTAAGCTTTCGATAAAGATAAATATAAAAATATAATCATAAACCGATTATAGGCAGTATCTATGCTGCAATAAACTATCTTTAAGTTACTGTGTATACAAAATATAGTCAGCAGACTACTAAACGGTTATGCTGTTAGAATCGTTTTGGGCGCTTTAACGATACGGTGTTGTTTTAGGGAATAGTGCATAAATGCAGACATAAAAAAGCCGGTTTTGATAATACAATTGTCAAAATCGGCTTTATTTTAATGCGGTAGAGTATGGTTTGCTATACGCTTCTAGAGGCTAAGCCTAGCGTCTGGGTGCTCGTTTGAGCTGACGCTGCTGAGCCCAGAGTAGTAGCAAAAAGGTAATCAAACCAAGAGCGACTAAATGGTATAAATAACCACTGACATGCGACAGCGAAGCGCCAATTTGGTTTAGCTGAACCGATGCATTCATACCCGAGGTCGAAGGAAACATCCAACGTATATATTGCAAGGGTACGGGTAATTGGCTAACTGGCCATGGATACCCACTTAAAAAGAATATGGGCAGGGAGCTGAAAATAAGAATCTGCATGCTGCGCTCGCGCTCTTTAAACCACATGCCAAGCAAGCAGCCCATGGTAGCGACAACGGGTGCATATATCGCCATAAATAATAAGGTGCCTAATATATTATGTCCACGGGGGTAATCTTGGAAGGTAAATACCCAACCATAATAGAAGCAGGCCACCCAAAAGGTGATAAAAGATAAAGCCAATATGCGGCCAATCCAGCCAGACATACTGGCATTTTGACGTCTGTTTTCATGCCATGTACCGATAAGCAGCGCAGTTCCCATCATTAGTGTCTGCTGCAAAATCAATAGGGCCACGGCAGGCACGACATAGGCGCCATAGCCTTCACTGCGGTTAAACATAGGGTCGATACGTAGTGGTACCGCCTGAGTGCTAGTTTTGGCAGTTTCTATGTATGCGCCTTGTGCCACATTGCGTTTTATCTCCACGCCTGCCGACACGGTTCCGATAGCTTGAGTAAAGCCTACTTGTACCTGCTTGTTCAATAGAAAATAGCCGTTATTACCCAAGATAGAAACATGTGCCGGTTTGCTGGCATACACATACTTCTCTAGATTGTTGGGAATAATCAGATAACCGGCTATTTCATCACGGTACATGGCTTCTACCGCATCTTGCTGCGTCGGATAAGCACGCACGCTAAGATTTGGACTGGCGTCACTGTATCGGGCGATGGTTTTGGATAAGGTACTGTGGTCTTTATCGACGATACCAACTGGAATCTCTTTGACCACTTCACTGCGATACGGCCACGGGTAGAAGAAGCCATAAATAATGGGCGCGATAATCAGCATTAATAACACGCCTTTGTCTTTAAAAATAGAGGCAAGCGTGCCTAAGAAGCCTTGCAGAAAGGTGCGGTGGGTGATTTGCTGCGGAGACGGTTTGGTAAATTTTGGCATTAGCGTGCTCCCCAGCGATCTGGATTCTTAAAGGCACGAAGACTCAGTAGGGCGGTGAGCACTAAGGTAACTGCGACCGCAATAATGAGCCCCATTAACGTCGGCAAGGCGATGCTAGCAGGTGCGAGCATTTGCAGCTGACCGATATGTATTTTTAGATAATGGGTGAGAGGCAGGGCATTCGCCCAGCGCTGAGCGCCATCACTCATTGCCAGTAGAGGAAAGGTGACACCGGCAAAGGCAAACGAGGGTGCAGACACAAAAGCAGTGCTCGACAACCCCATACGCAGCGAATAACTGGTTAAGCTAAAAATTGCACCCAGCCAAAGTGAAATCATGGTCAGCGCTATAAACGCAATAAAGACAATAAACACAGATAATAAACTGGCAGAATGCGAAATCACTGCTAGGGTAACGGCTAGGCCACCCCATAACATAAAGAACAGCAGTGCCCAAATCAGTTTACCATTAAGTCCGACCACTAAAGCTAAAATAGAGACCTTCTTTGGCATGCGGGGTTTGACGTTTTTATTAAAATCTATCTGGTATGGATATTTAAATTCATTAGGCACACGGTCGACCTGCTGCCGATACCTATAGCTCAGTTCAGGTAACTTGCTAAAATCAACCGGCAGCTGCCAACTCTTGTCTAATTTGGCATGCAAAAAAGCCAGTTTCTTCTTCGGAGGTACGTGCTTGAGGCGTTTGAAGTCAGGATAAGGCATATCCTTATAAATCATGGTGTGATACCACAAAGAGAAGGTCTTATCACGAACCTCTCGGCCAATGGTCGTGGCACCAACAATCATCGCTAGAATATGTAACAGCGCAGGGATGACGGTTGAGGCCAGAAACTGTTGATAGTTTGCACCAATATTGAATAGGTTAATGCGCTCAACCCCGATAGGCGAGTAGGAGATACGGGCTTGCTCGCTATAGCTACCTTGCTTGACGGTACGCTTGATTTCCACGCCTGCCGATACAGTTCCGACTACCGTCTGCACCCCGCGTTGCACGATACCAGAGTGTGTCCCGTATTGCGCATTAACCTTTAAGATGACCGGAGAGGGTGCTCCTTGGTTTATTTGGTCAGCAAAATCATTGGGAATGACCACGACCGCATATATGTTTTGACTTAGGATGTCTTCATTGGCCTGCTTAAGGTTTTGATAATTACCAGTAACTTTGAGATCAGGACTGGCATCCAAATAACGGGTTAGCAGTCTCGAGTAGTTGCTTTTACTATTATCTATCACACCAATAGGCAAATCGACAATATAGGGTTTTGAGAATATCCACCATACGCCCAAAATAGTCAGCAGCGGTAGCCATAGCAGCATCACATAATCCCATGAGTTATGCAGCAGGAATCTGCCTTCATAACGCGCACTGCGCAAAAATACAGATAGCAAGGATGAGCGTCTATTGCTTGTATTATCAAAGACAATGTCAGGTTTATCGATTTTAGACTCGGACATAATCTAGCCTATACTCGCAATATTAATTGGCATTATTAGGATTTTCACTGGCGGCGGTAAGCTCGACTACCACGCTCATACCTGAACGTATCTTAGTATCTGGGGTAGTGGGGCGCGCTTTGACTTCAAACGTGCGCACATCATAATTGTCTTCACTATTGGTGGCACGCCAAGTGGCAAAATCAGACATTGAGGCGGTATTAAACACCTTAAACGTCATCTTATATGGACTGCCTGCTGTCGATAAGGCAGGTAAGGTCCCGACAAACTCTTTGCCGATACTAAAGTGATTTAAATTATTTTCTGTGACATTGAGCACCACCCATTGCTGGTTCGGATCGACCAAGGTCATGATAGGCACACCTTCACCAATAACTTCACCTGGATTAATAATCACATCATCAACGATACCTGAGATTGGGCTTTTTAGATTGGCCTCATCTTGCGCTACTTGCGCCTCTTCAATCTTAGCATCAACTTGTGCTACTTGCGCTTGCGCCGCTTGTTTGTCCTCTTCGCGCGCGCCTTCTAGTGCCAATTCATATTGCAGGCGAGCGGCATCGGCTTTGTCTTGGTTGGCCACATATTGGGTATAGGCTTCATCACGCTTTTGACGTGCCATTAGGCCTTCTTGATACAAGCGGTTGACGCGCTCGTACGTGCTTTTTGCTAGATCGGCAGCGGCTTGGTTGGCCTGCCATGCTGCTTTAGCTTGTCCAATCTCTTGCGGACGTGCGCCATTTTCGGCTTTATCTAACTGGCTTTGCGCCATATCACGTGCTGCTTGCGCCTGATTCATCTTAGCACTAATCTCAGGTGAGTCCATCTCGATTAATTGCTGGCCCGCTTCTACCGCATCGCCTTCCGTTACCAAGATTTTAGCAATACGCCCCGGTACTTTGGCTGCAATCGCTGTCGACTGCATCTCCATCTCACCTTGCAGAGTAATTGTCTGCTCAGTACTCTGAACACTTTTGTTCAAACCATAGACGATAAGCCCTATAACGATAAGAACGACTAGGGTGATAATAATATTTCTAAGCATTATAGGGCTGGGTTTTTTTGAAGCGTTCATGCATTTATCCTGACGATAAAAATAAAATTAATAGTAAGTCTAAGAGCAAATGGGCATTGATTGCCGTATTAAATAAAGAGCCCTAGAAATGGAGGCTCGCTAATATTCAATATTAATAGACAGTTGGCAGTTTAATATCTGCCGCTGCCATATAGTCATTAAAGGCCTGCGGCGTGCCGATACTTTCCATCAATGCTGCCAGTGCTTGTACATAATCGTTAGCTGCTGAGGTTTGCTCGGTTTGCGCTTGCAAATAACGTGTCTGTGCGGTGGTCACATCAAGTGCGGTATTAACCCCTTCTTCTAAGCCAAGGCGTTTTAGGCGCAGTAACTCTTTGGCTAATAATATATTGCTGTTTAACGAGTGATAGCGAATACGTGCGTTCTCGACCGACTGCCAGTTTTTCTCAACCAATAACATAATATTATCACTGGCATCGACTTTGGCTAATAGAGCTTGACGCATTCGTGCTTTACTTGAGGCGTGTTGCGCGTTTTTATTGAGTCCACCCCATAGTTTCCAACTGGCTGAGATACCAGCAATCCAACTGGGGTCATCATCAATCTCATGATAGCCAAATAAAGATACGGTTGGTTTATATCCAGTGTTAGAGAATTGACTTAACGATTCGGCTTGTGCGTATTTGGCATCGACTTTTTTTAGCCCTGGGTGATTTTGTAGGGCAATATCCTGAAAATGCTTTAAAGGGGGTAAAGGTTTTGATGACACAAATAGGGGCGTAACCGGTTTAACAAGATTAGGTGTACGTAGTAAGCGCTGTAGAGCAGTCATCGCAAGCTGTGCATCATGATTGGCTTTAATTGACTCACTCTCAGCTTCTGCTAAGGCGCTCTTTGCCTCTAACCGTTCAACACGTGAGATAAAGCCTTCTTGCAATAAGCGTTCTGCGGTATAGTCTGTCTCTTTAATGGTATTGAGCGCATCTTCACGTAAGTAGGCCGCAATTATTGCAAGCTGTGCGGTAAAGTAGCGATTAATCAGCGTCGTCTGCAACGTATCGTTATCCATTAACGCATCGGCTTGACTCTCTTCGGTACGTGCATCAGCAAGGCTAGTAATGGCTTTAGTACGCCCCGCAGTATAAATTGGCCATAACACGGCGACTCCAGCACTAACATTACTTGACTCACGCCTTATTTCATACTCATCAGGGATGCTTCTATCAGCAATAGCAGGTAGCTCCGATATGATACCTGAGCCAATAGTAGGTAGTGAGGAGAGATTTCTATCAAGCTCTCGATTAATATCTGTTTTGATACTGGTTAAATCAACATCTGTATCTACTCTAAAACGCGTTGCTCCAGCCCGCAAAAAAACTATCGGCTTGTTTAAGTCTTCTGTGGCCTCTGACAGCAGCTGATTGGCTGCGATACCCGCATTATTTCCTGCCAGTTTCGGTGAGACTTGTAACAACACATGCTGTGCTTGGCCTAGACTTAGCTTTTCAGGAACATCAATGGAATAAGTATCGTTGATCGCAATACCAGTCGTCGGATCAATAATGTTTTGTAGCGCAAAGGTTTGATAACTACCGGCCTCTAGGCCTTCAGCGATTTCAGTAATACTTGGTGTGGTGGTGCTGATTTGATGGGCTTGATTAGAAGGCGTGATATAGCCATCCAAACTCTCGGCATGCGCACTGAGCGTATTGAGTGCTAGGTAGATGCCTAGTGCAGTAGGTAGCTTTAAAGCAATACTAATGGCACGACTTAAAGACGTGTTTTTTGAGTGCACAAGAGATTGGCCACAGTAAGAGGCTAAGCCTGTTACTATAGAGGTAGTGCTTTTATCAGCAGCGGTAACGGATTTTGACTTAAATAATGACATAATGGCGACTGACTAGTAGAAGAAAGGTACGAATGGGAGTGAACTCCATAATAACGTATTATCACGCCGGCTTAGATGCTTTAATACTTAGATAAGAGATATTGCCTTATGAGTGATAATTTAATGGCATATCATTTTATACTATTTTTCGAGAAATCTTATCTTACTGCTGAGTTTTTTTGACCATTTGTATAACTTACTCATGGAATAGGGTGCTGAGTGCGTGTCAATAAGCGATAAGTTTGGTCATCAACCCATAGGTTTGCTAGGTTATGATGCTAATTATATAGTGTATATTAATTCAATGATGATTAATAAAAATTTAAATCGCCTTATAGCTCTCTATACAAGTATCACTCGTTGTTAATACGAGAACCTGAGTCCAACAAAACGCTATAGTTAGACCTGTCGCGTTAACACAGCCTAACCAATAAACAAATCAATGAGTTATAAAAGCCTATGGATGAAATCGCTAAGACCAAATCCAAATTTGGTAAAGTTCATATCATCACTGCATTCATCGTTATTATGCTGCATGCGTTTTTGCATGGGTGTTTGTTAATTCAAAAGTGCATCAGCCGCCTAAGCCTTCTGTGTTAACGATAGAAAATGATACGGTTGAGAAAGTAAGGCCAATGCAGGTGCAGTTTATTGATGTCTCCGCTAGCCGTTCTAACCGCTCTGATTCATCTGCTTCAAGTGCTGGTTCAGATATAGCATCTGCAAACGCTGCTATTGATGCAAACAATAAATTGTCTAGTAATACTGGTGAAAGTGGAGAGGCTGATATTGATGACAGTGATAGGAGTGTAGATGTCGTTAAGCCCAAAGCGCAACAACAAGAGGTGCCATCTAATAATTTGATTCCTAAAAAGTCGGTAGATAATGATGCTACGCAGACTACGGATCAGTCCAACAACCCTCTCGATAAGTCCAATAATCAGGTATTAAATGACGATTTAATTGATAATTTAGATGTTGATAACGAACCAGATACAGGTGGGCAGGCAGGTAATACGGGTAGTGATACTGCCGCTAAAGATGCCTCCTCACAAAGCAACAGTGCCAGTAATGATCAAGATGGCAATGTTATCAAAGGACAAGTCCATAACGAGAACGGTCAAAAAGGAGGAGAGCGTACCAATCAACCGCCTAAAGAATTTGCATTAGGTGATGCAAAATGGATTACTGAACCTAAATTTAAGCTACCGAATAGATTTAGACGTAACAGCGGGCCAATTGTTGTTTATGTGCTCAGGCTTAAGCTAACCGTTGATAAGCAGGGGAATGTGACCAACGCTAGAACCTTAGATTCTTCTGGTAATACCTCAATTGATAAGGAAATGGAGCGTATCGCAAAGACCGGTAAGCTTATCCCCTTTACCGACAGCCAAGGTAACCCCACCACAGGTACGGTTGTTGTCCCGATTAAACTAGAAGCTTAAGTTAGTTGTAAGAGCATACATGTTGGCAGGATAAAGGGGAGTATTCAAAAAATTAACCTAAGACCGCTTAACAGTCTTAGGTTATATCATCATCAGGCGCAGTATTAAACTAGCTTAAATACTGGGTTCTACAAGCGTATTTAAATAGCATGATTACTTCTGTAATTTAGGACGTGCTTTTTTAACTGCTTTTAATAGGGCGGCCTTAAATTCGCCTGGTCCAAACTTCACTAAATCTGAGTGAGCAGCGCAAAAGTTTTGTGTCTCCTGCCATTTATCTGCTAACTCTTCTGCCCAATCACAGTATTTTTGTCCGGCATTAGGCTCGTCTTTTAATGCCTTTTTGGTGGTTGGGTGCAGTGACAGCTCAGGCATAACGGCTTGTAGGATTTTTACTGGCGGAGTGACAAAGGTGTCATCAACGTGCAAGCTTTTGCTAGCAGGATGGTGAGCAAGCAGTGAGCTGGCATGAATCATCTCGTTTTCAGAGATATAGTCAATACCCTCTGGTAATGAGAACTCAAGTTCAGGGTAGCGGGCAGCAACAGCATCACTCTCTACCAAGTCATCAGCCCAGTTTACTTCAGGTATCTTTGTCTTATGACGGCTACTGCCGTAGTTAATAGCATTTGGAAAATCTTTGGCCATCTGTTTACAATGTACGGTGTGAAAAGGATGCAGGTTTAAAATAGCTTCTACTTTCTCACCATTATCAGTTAATTGCATTACGTTGTCGCGTACTTCGCCGGTTAGGGTATAGCTGTCCAAAAAGATAAATTTACCAGATTCTAGTTGTACTAATGAACACTGAGTACCGATATCTATAAATCCGCCCAGTTTGAATGAGCCACGTATGTTCCAAAATCCCGAACCTAGGTCAATTATCTTATCTGTCATATTTTTCTCTATTTATTAATGGATGAGTTTTATTCAACGGATAAAGCGCTGTAATTAGTATATGAACCATACTGCCTTAGCGGTGAATAAAAGTCTATTAATGAACAGTGACAACCTGTTTGGCTTTTATCACAGGCAGTAGAGATTGGATTGACGGAGAGATAAGGATAACCGAGTCAATAGGCACAGTAATTAATCAATAAGGGTTAGGCAATCTTCACAGCGCCAAGGTTCATCAGGCAAGTGTATTAACTCAGTAGGGTAGTGGATACGGCGTAGGCGTTGGCATACTTGGCAATGGTAACGCGTATCATAGACGTGACAAAATTCTAATATGGCAAAGACTTCAGTCGAGCTCGGTAACCTAAATAATTGGCGAAACCTCTCTATTTGCCTTTCGATATCATTATAAGACGCAATCTTGCTTTTTGTCCAAAACAGGCGGCACAGTAGACGTTGTCTTGACGTTAGGATAGGGTCGAAGTAGAGCTCTAGTGGTTGGGGTGGTCTCATCCAATAGCCTTTACAATAGGAGTGGCAAAATAGTGTGTTGGCCCGCATTATATAGCAGAGATTATCATAAGGTTTTTAAGGGGTTATTATTATAGAGCAGTCGGCGTTATTCGTCAGCTGTTTATCTATTGATGATAATTATAAGTTAAGCCCTCATTTGAGAAGCCTTCTTAACAGTCTATTCAATAGAATACTTTTAAAAAGTATCAGTTTCAATTTTAAAGGAAACTGGACAAATGACGAGCTGGGTCTGTCTCACGAACGGCTTTAGAATCTTCAACGGTTAAGCCAAGTGCTGTTGCTGCTCACGAGCTAAACATTGTTAACTCATACCTAACAATCACGGTATAAAGCTATATTCTTAATATAGGTTATCAATTCAGTGGTAATAAAGCGTCATTAGATACCACATCTTAAATACAGTGACTCTCTCAAGCTTTAGCAAACTCTTAAATTTATTGGCTAACCGGTCTTTCTTCAATATTGATTTAGCCCTATTTACTATCATTTTAAAATTAAATTAATCGTGAATTCTTGATTGGTCTAATTAATCTATGAAAGTTATTTATAGTGAGCAATAAGAATAATAATAAATAGGATGAGATATATTTTATGAAGTTATAGTTAATTAAAAAAAGCGTAAAATATATTGGATAAAATACTAAATATTGAGATTTATCTGGCTGTGGAGTAGATATCGTAAACTGAATAGGATGAATTCGGGCTACCGTTTTTTGATGAATTTGTTATAATAAGTGAACAATAGTTGGCTCCATGACTGCCTGCTATATTCTACTATATTGAAAAATAAAGAATTATTGAGTTAAGAGCTACCCGATAAGTAAAATTGAGTTTGCTTTGCGGTTGAGCTCTTTTTTTATTCCCAAAAAAACCAATTGCAGATAACTATTGTTTAGATTTTTGATTAACTCATGACTATCATAGCTAGCCTATTGGCAATGTTAATCAGCCATTAAGCCTTGAATTAAGGCGTTTATACGACACTTGGTGTTTATTTATTACTGTTTATATAGCCGATTAGACGTTACGTTTTGTACGAATGTTTGGGTTTTAGACCAATCGTCCTAATTTAATAGTTTTAGTATCTGATTAAACGATTTTAGTCATTGAGTTAAATATGAATGACTCGTTACTAGCGTATTTTAATCAGCATCCGTATTACCGAATAAGAATTCAGTGTAAGCAACCTGCTCTTCGTGATGTTGAGTATGTGGTGTTGTTTTCTTTTGATTTAAGGAGTTCGTTATGACCAATACATATCATTCTAATATTAGCGAAGGTAAGGTTAAATATGACGCAGTGCAAACCGCCTATATCAATGGCGCTTATTTGCCTGTTGATGAGTCACTAACCACATTTGATACCGTTAATCCTGCGACAGGCGAGGTTGTGGCGACGATTCAGCAAACAACCAAAGAGCAAGTCGATGAGGCCGTAAAAGCGGCGCAAGAGGGTCAGAAGATTTGGGCAAGTATGACACCGGTTGAGCGTAGTCGTATTTTGCTAAAAGCGGTGGATATTTTACGTGAGCGTAATGACGACTTAGCAGTGCTTGAGACTTATGAGACGGGTAAAAGTCTGTCTGAAACCAAAGCGGTAGATATTGTCACTGGTGCTGATGTCATTGAATATTATGCAGGTTTGGCGCCGGCATTAGAAGGTCGTCAAATTCCATTACGTGAGACCAGTTTTGTCTATACCCGTGAAGAGCCGTTGGGTGTGGTTGCTGGCATTGGTGCTTGGAACTATCCGATTCAAATCGCGATGTGGAAATCAGCCCCGGCTCTAGCGGCAGGTAACGCCATGGTATTTAAGCCATCGGAGGTGACGCCACTGTCTGCATTAAAACTAGCTGAAATTTATTCAGAAGCCGGTTTGCCAGACGGTGTATTTAGCGTAGTACAAGGTAATTATGAAGTGGGTACAGCGCTGACCAATCATCCAGACATTGCCAAAGTGTCTTTCACTGGGGGTGTCGATACCGGTAAGAAAGTAATGGAAGCAGCAGCCGGCTCATCACTTAAAGATGTCACCATGGAGCTGGGTGGTAAATCGCCATTGGTTATCTTTGATGATGCTGATATCGATATGGCGGCAGACATTGCGATGATGGCCAATTTCTACAGCTCAGGTCAGGTATGTACCAACGGTACGCGCGTGTTTATACCAAACTCTATCAAAGAGAAGTTTGAACAAGCCATTGTTGAGCGTGTCAATCGCATCAAAATTGGTGACCCAATGGATGAAAGCGTCACCATGGGGCCAATGGTGAGCTTTAAGCACATGGATAATGTTCTAAGCTACATTGAAGACGGCAAAGCAAGTGACGCCAAACTGCTGTGTGGCGGTGAGCGATTAACCTCTGGTGAGTTTGCTAAAGGGGCTTATATTGCGCCTACCGTATTTACAGATTGCACAGACGAGATGCGTATTGTGCGCGAGGAAATCTTTGGTCCAGTGATGTCAATTTTAGGTTATGACACCGAAGAAGAAGTTATTCGCCGCGCCAACGATACCAATTACGGATTGGCCGCTGGTATTGTCACCAAAGACTTGACTAGAGCACATCGTGTGATTGCACAGATTGAGGCAGGCATTTGCTGGATTAACACGTGGGGTGAATCACCAGCACAGATGCCAGTGGGCGGTTATAAGCATTCAGGTGTTGGCCGTGAAAATGGTGTGCAAACCTTAAAGCATTACACTCAGACCAAATCGGTTCAAATTGAACTGGGCGGCTTTGAATCTGTATTTTAAGACGTTCTTTAATATAAAGCGCTAATACTCACTGTGTTACTACTGTATTGAGTATGTGGTAACACAGTGCTTAGCGTCTTTTTTATGCCACTGCTTTCTTTGTTTAGATGCTCAAAATAATGTTTAGATGCTCAAACGATGATTGTAGTGAATGAATGACTTATGTTTTAAAAATGACTCTGCTGGTTTAAAAGGGTCGCTTAAAAGGACAGGATTATGACATCAGTAAAATCAGAATTTGATTATATTATTGTTGGCGCAGGATCAGCAGGTAACGTTTTGGCTACGCGCTTAACGGAAGATGCGGATACCACCGTACTGCTGCTTGAGGCAGGGCGCCCCGATCATCGTTTAGACTTTCGTACCCAAATGCCGGCTGCGTTAGCGATGCCATTACAAGGCACAACTTATAACTGGGGATATAAAACAGACCCAGAGCCTTATATGAATAATCGAGAGATGGACTGTGGCCGTGGCAAAGGCTTGGGCGGCTCATCATTGATTAACGGTATGTGCTATATCCGTGGTAATGCGCTTGATTTTGATGATTGGGCAAAGATTGAAGGTCTAGAAGAGTGGTCATATCTTGACTGCTTGCCGTATTTTAGAAAATGTGAAAACCGTGATGCGGGCGAGAATGACTATCATGGTGTGGGCGGTCCGGTAGAAGTGACAACATCTAAGCCGGGTGTAAACCCTTTGTATGAAGCCATGATTGAGGCGGGGGTGCAGGCAGGTTATCCACGCACTGAGGACCTAAATGGATATCAGCAAGAAGGCTTTGGCCCGATGGATCGATTTGTGACACCAAACGGCCGCCGTGCATCCACAGCGCGTGGTTATTTAGATAAAGCCAAACCACGTAGCAATATTACTATTTTAACCGGTGCGCTGACGGACGTTATTTTATTTGATGGCAATCGTGCCATCGGTGTCAACGTTGAGCATCAGGGTCAAACCAAGACCTTCCATGCCAATCGTGAGGTCATTGTGTCATCAGGCGCAATTGGCTCACCTCAGCTGTTACAGCGCTCAGGTATTGGTCCTGCTGAATGGCTCAATGAGTTAAACATTCCCGTGGTAAAAGATTTGCCTGGTGTCGGTAATAACCTACAAGATCACTTAGAGCTTTATCTACAGTACGAATGTAAGCAGCCAGTTTCTATCGCCCCTGCCAATAAATGGTGGAACAAGCCAGCTATTGGGGCAGAGTGGTTATTTATGGGAACAGGACTGGGTGCCTCAAACCAATTTGAGGCAGGTGGGTTTATTCGTACTCACGAAGAGTTTACCCATCCAAACGTGCAGTATCACTTCTTGCCATTGGCAGTTCGTTATGATGGCCGCAGTGCGGTTGATGCGCATAGTTTCCAAGCGCATGTTGGGTCGCTTCGTTCACCAAGCCGTGGCCGCGTGAAACTAAAATCACGTGACCCAAATGAGCATCCAAGCATTTTATTCAACTATATGTCAACTGAACAAGACTGGCGCGAGTTTAGAGAAGCCATTCGTGTGACTCGCGAAATTATCGCTCAGCCTGCCATGGATCCATATCGCGGTAAGGCTATCTCGCCGACTGAAGACATTGTCACTGACGAACAGCTCGATGAGTTTGTGCGTGAACATGGTGAAACCGCTTATCACCCATCATGTACCTGTGCGATGGGGTATCATAATCAAGCGGTGGTTGATGTCGAAGGTCTGGTGCATGGTATGGAAGGACTGCGTGTGGTGGACGCCTCTATTATGCCGAACATTATTAGCGGTAACTTGAACGCAACGACGATTATGATTGCTGAAAAGATTGCCGATAAGATGCGCGGTAAAAAACTGCCACGTTCGACAGCGGATTATTATGTGGCAGATGGTGCGCCAATTCGTGGCGAGCCTATGCGTCAATATGATGCCACCAGTTAATTGTGGTTATAAAAGTTTATTATTATTGACCTACTTACTTAATAGGGATTCATATTTTGAGTCCATTTTTGGGACTGGTACTACTTAAAGTGTCTTATTACTAGTCATGAGGTTACGTAAGTAGTACCATTTTATTTATTGATAAGGAAATTTCATGCACAGTACTCCCGCCGAGGAATCTACGGAAACCCTGAGATTAAATAAGACGGTATTTATTGGTTCAGCCGTTATCTCTATTTTACTTATTATTTGGACCATTTCTTTTCCAACCTATAGTGAAAATTTATTAAGCTCTGGCATGGCATGGGTATCCAATAGTTTTGGTTGGTACTACATGTTAGTCGTTGCTGCTTATAGTATATTTTCCCTATTCGTGGGCATGTCGCGTTATGGTGATATTAAGCTAGGTCAAGATCATGAAAAAGCGCAATTCCCATTTATAACGTGGGCGGCAATGCTTTTTTCAGCAGGTATTGGTATCGACCTGTTATTTTTTGGTGCGTCTGAACCTTTGATGCATTACTTAACACCTCATAGCGGTCTAACTCCAGAGAGTGCAGAGGCCATGCGCGCTGCGCTACCACAGACGTTTTTACATTGGGGATTACATGGCTGGGGTATTTATGCCTTAATTGGTATGACCTTAGCTTATTTTGCGTACCGTAAGAATATGCCACTGGCGTTGCGTTCGGCATTGACCCCGATTTTCGGTGAGCGTTTGGTTAAAGGCTGGCTCGGTGATAGCGTTGATACCTTTGGTGTCGTCTGTACGCTAATGGGTATTGCGACAAGCTTAGGTATTGGTGTATTGCAAGCCAATGCTGGTCTTACCCATGTGTTTGGTATTGCAGATAGTAAAACAGTACAAAGTATTATTATCGTACTGGTTATTGTGGCAGCGGGTTTATCTGCCATGACTGGAGTGGAAAAAGGGGTTAGACGTTTATCTGAATTTAACATGATAACCGCAACTTTGTTGCTGATTGCCATTTTAGTAATGGGCAATACGGTGTATTTGTTGAATGCCTTTACTCAAAACGTAGGGGATTATTTCCAAACTGTCGTCGCCAAAACATTTGATGTTTATGCGTATGAAGGTGCAGCTGGTGCGGAATGGAAGTCATGGTGGACCATCTTCTTCTGGGCTTGGTGGGTTGCTTGGGCACCGTTTGTCGGTCTATTTATCGCGCGTATTAGCCGTGGTCGTACCTTACGTGAATTCGTATTTGGTGTGATGTTTATTCCATTAGGCTTTATCTTCGCTTGGTTCTCTATCTTTGGTAACTCAGCAATCGATTTGGTTAATAATGGGGCGACTGAGTTAGGTCAGACTGCTGTAGACAACGCTGCCATGGGTATGTTCGCTTTATTTGAACATTATCCTTATAGCGATGTACTGTCTTTTGCAGGTGTCATAATTGGTCTGGTGTTCTTTGTGACATCGGCTGACTCTGGCGCTCTAGTGCTGTCTAACTTGAGTTCACGGGGTCTTACCAATGATGCGGATGCGCCTGTATGGTTAAGATTATTCTGGGCCGCAGCGACAGGTCTTATTACTTTAGGCTTATTATTTGCAGGTGGATTTACCTCGTTACAGTCTGTCTCTGTGATAGCAGGCCTACCTTTCTCAATTATTCTTCTACTTTATATGGTATCTATGTGGGGTTGCCTAAAAGAAGAGGGTAATAAGCGTAAAGCCAGTGTTATTGGTACTGCGAATGTGCTTAATAATGGTAAAAGCTGGAAGGCGCGATTACAGCGTATTGTTAGTTTCCCAAATAAGAAACAAGTTGAACGCTTTATGCAAGAAGTCGTTTTATCAGCTATGCAAGAGGTAAGGGCAGAGCTTAATGAGGGCGGTCTAGTGACTAAATTAGTAGAGCACGATGGCACCAAAGGCTTTGAAGGTTTGAGCTTAGAGGTCGGTCATGGTTCTGAAAATGACTTTGTATATGATGTCTATTTGGTAAAAGCAGAACGTCCGAGCTTTACGTTAGCCTCTTCAAGCACTCAGGCGGAATATTACTACCGTGCTGAGGTATTCTTAAGTGAAGGCTCTCAAGAGTATGATTTAGTCGGCTATACTAAGGAGCAAGTATTGGTGGATATCCTGAATCAATATGAGCGTCATATGCAGTTCTTGCATCTTGAGCGTTAACTGCTCTTTAGGTCTATGGTGAAGAATTAATGGCGGATTTTATGACTCCTACTATTATTGCTTATAGTTATTTGGCTGCCGCTATTATTTGCGAAATTATCGGCACTACCTTCTTGGTTAAATCACAAGAGTTCACTAAGGCGTTGCCGACGTTAGCAATGGTCATCTTATATGCTTTATCTTTTTACTTTTTAACCAAGTCGTTAAGGGTTATTCCTTTGGGCATCGCATATGCACTTTGGGGCGGTGTGGGTATCGTATTAACGGCACTAATAGGGCTGGTTGTATTTAAGCAAAGCATCGATACACCGGCAATTATTGGTATTGGACTGATCGTCGCTGGGGTAGTGGTGCTAAACTTATTTTCAAACTCTATAAGTGGTTAATGGAGTAGGATAATATTTTAGGGTTAATCACCATTAATTATGACAAAACACTTGCAAAAGCCCAAAAACTTGCTAAAATACGTGACCTCAATAGGCGTATAGCTCAGTTGGTTAGAGCGCTACCTTGACATGGTAGAGGTCGCTAGTTCGAATCTAGTTACGCCTACCAGATTCGAAAGCCCCAATCTTTATGATTGGGGCTTTTTTTGTGCTTGATTTATAAGGGCTGACACTAATTCTAACTCTCGCCACAATACATCGATTCAGTCTATCTTTATAAACTGCAAAAAAACCGTGTGCCCAGATTGTGCCCAAGCTGTGCCTGCCCTATATTTTTGCACTCATAAATTTCTTAAATTTGACCTCTACTCTAATTTTTCAAATCCAGCTCTTCTGCACTAGGCACATACTCAAATATATCCCCGACCCCAACCTCTAAAAACTCACACAGCTTATCAATAGTATCGAAGTCGATTCTTGATGACTGGTCATTATATATTTTATGTAACGTTGTTTTGCTAATTCCTGTCGCTCGTACGGCATCCGCTACCTTTAGTCTTCTTTCCGCTAACAAAGTCGGTAAATGATTAACTATCACAGAAAAACTCCAATCTTAGTTGTAAAAAGTACTTGCATAGTTATAAATATGTGCTAAATTACAACTATGGTATTTAAAAGTACCATGATGATTAAACTTTATATAAGGAATGTATTATGTCACATACTTACTTAACAACCCAAGAGCTTTCTGAACGCATCAAGTACACCCCTCGTACAATTCGAAATGAGCTCAAAGACAGTGTCTTAATTGAAGGCATTCACTACATCAGACCATTTGGTGGTAGAAAAATCCTTTATGTTTGGGAAGAAATTGAAAAAGACATGCGTGTCGGCGTATCCGGCAGTATCAACGCTATGGCATTACAATAAGGAGACTATTATGGCCAGCATTAGAAGCCGAGGTAAAAAACTGTTTGTCGACTTTCGGTACTTAGGTGTCCGTTGTCGCGAAACAACTAATTTGATTGATACCCCTGAAAACCGTAAGAAGCTTCAAAAGATAATTGAGAGGATGGAAGCTGAGATAGTACTAGGTACATTCAACTATGCTCAGTACTTTCCTAAGAGTGATAAAGCTGAACGGATGATGTATCTAAGTGAGCGAAAAGAATGCATCACAACCAATGTGCCATCTTTTACCCAGTTTGCAGAGCTCTGGTTTTCAGAAAAAGAGATTGAATGGCGTGCTACCCAAAGACGCAAAGTTAGAGAGATTTTAGATATGTATCTAATCCCTGAATTTAAAAGTAGACCTATCGAAAGTATAAAAAAGACAGATGTATTAGCCTTCCGCTCTTCACTCGCCAAAGTAACTCGCGGAAAAACTAACAAACATCTGTCAGCGGCACGCATCAATTCGATAATGGTACCTTTAGGTATGATACTAAAAGAAGCGGCAAAACGCTACAAGTTTGATAATCCTTATGAAGACATCAAAGCACTTAAAGAGCCTAAGGTTAGCATTCAGCCCTTCACATTAGAGGAGGTTTGGAAGTTTTTAAACGGTGTCAGAGTAGACTATAAGGCTTACTATCTTGTGCGCTTTTTTACAGGTATGCGAACCAGCGAGATTGACGGCTTAACTTGGGAGAATGTTGACTTTAATCGAAGAGAGATTGTAATCAATCAGGCGCTGGTTAAAGGCAAAATCGTTCCACCTAAAACTCAAGAGTCTTATAGAGCAATCCAAATGTCACAACTGGTCTATGATGCGTTAAAGGAGCAATACAAGGTCACTTATGGCAAATCTGACTATGTTTTCTGCTCTCATACGGGAGAGCCACTTGACTATAACAATATCAACAAACGAGTTTGGCACCCTACGCTCAAAGCATTAGGCCTTAAAAAGCGCAATGCTTATCAAACTAGGCATACTGCAGCCACTCTGTGGTTAGCCGCTGGTGAGAGCCCTGAATGGATTGCATATCAGATGGGTCATTCAACCACCAAGATGCTGTTTAATACTTACAGTCGCTACGTACCTAACATGACTCGTCAAGATGGTAGCGCTTTTGAAGCGTTGGTCAATCGTAGTCAAGCACAGTTTGATACGAGCAATATGGATATGGACAAGGAGGTTAACAATGAAGACCATTGATTATCAAACACTATTAGCTGATCACAAACCTCAAGGACATATTAGTGCTGAGGCAAATAGCATTGCAAATGCCTTAATACGTGATAACTGTATTCAGGCAGGTAATGATTTAGCACGCTTCTTAGAGGTTGACACTTACTTCAATAACCATATGGCGCTGCGCGTATGGGTACAAAACAAGCTGGACAATGCGGCAACAAAGACTGTTGTAACAGAGGAGTTCCGCGCCTCTTTAGAGCGTGAGTTACGAGATTTATTTACAAACCCTGGTTATGGCTATTAAGTGAGGCGTTTATTATGACTTTAAAACTTCAACCTAACATAACTCAGGGTATCCAAGAGCTCAATATGTGTGAAGATTACTGGGCTCATGATCCCGCTACGGACTATATTGATCATATTAAGTCTGTATGCCACAAATACAGCGTTAGCACTCCAGAGTTATTTAGTGAAATCAGACAGTGCTTTGCTTACTTAGATGATGTAACGTGCGACTTCTGTGGGTATGTATGCCCTTTGGAGGTTCCTGCGGACATTCCTTATATGAGGTCTAAAGAGAGTTGGTGCTGTGAGGTGTGTGAGCATGCTACATGGCAAGAGTACTATGGTAGGTAGTTAATTTTTTTGAGATTTAAGAGCCAGATAGCTGAAGTTGTCTGGTTTTTTTTATTCAAGGTGTAATGGACTCAATAAATATAGAACAAATGATATTCCATATGTTAAGAATGTAGTATTACCTGTGGGTGCCAATAGTGCAGTATCATTTGAAGCATGGAGATTAGCGCTGTGGTGTTTCTATATCTTTACCACCTCATTTTAGTTATCTAATAATCGCATTTCTAAAGTTTATTAAAGTAATTAAAATCCGTAGTGAAGATGAGCTTTGTATGGAAATATCACTATAAGCTTAAAGGCTTGATGTTTATAAGACCCTAATGGTGTACCGTCGCTGTTCCTATTACTGCAATGATTAACAATTGCTTAGAATAAAATAATATTTACTTAAGTAAGTATACTAAAAAATACGTATTTCTTTGTTAATACGGCTATAGCCATATAAGGTATTGGCCCAATCTTAACTAGATATTATTAAAGGCGGTGCGCTATAGCCCGAATTGTATCTACATGGGCATTTTCCTCCATGAATTTGCTAGGTTAAATTAAAGAAAAAGTAAAATTTACTATTATTTTTATAGACTGTACCATTTAGATGTACTATATTTTATTTAAAGGAGAGTTAGTAATAAGCAATTAACAAACTAGAATATATAGTTAAATAATTAAAAAAATAAGAAGGGAAATTAAATGGCAAGTCTGTTTGATAAGATAAAATCAATAGCCTCGTTTGGGGATAAAGAAAATAAAGCCGCCATTGATAGCTTATTACCTATTTTCAATGGGTTATCTTTAGCTGATGAAAAGTATCCAGAGCGAGTCATCAACTATATAATCCATGGTAAAGATCCCATCCTATTGCAAGACTTTGCCAATCGTAATGATGACATGCTCGGAACCCTATTAGATTTTCCAGGTACGATTGGATATTATTGGGGCAGCTATCGTCATCAACATAACATGACCACTAATATTAATCGCCATATCACCCAAAGCAAAAATGCCAGGCATAAACTCTATAAGCATATCTTCAAAACTCTGACCCCTGAGCAAATAATTCGATATAGCAAAGTACTAGCAGCTGCGACCAAATCAGAAAACTATACCGTTATATCGCCAGCAGTTCCAAAATGGTTTACTTATTTGGTAGTAGACGGTCTTAAGTCCACAATGGATAGAGATAGGGAGGTTAAATATCGTTCAAACTGGACTTTTGAGAAGTTATTAAAAGTACTCATGGCCGATGATGTGTTACAAAAAGATGACTCGGAAAGTGATGGTCTGACTGACGAAAGTGAACAAGCGTTAGTGGCCAAAAATAATGAATTATTAATTAAACTAATGTTCGAGCGTAAAGAAATCGATGAATATTATACCAATTCAATAGATCTGATCTATCAATTGCCTGATACGCTTGAAGTTTTAGAGAACCACAGAGCTTTTATAGAATCGTTAATTCCCACCTTGTCTGCCAAAGGACAAAAGCAGTTTATTGACAACTTAGCTAATTTGCAACCAAATGTAATTCAAAAATTCCCTTCGCTGGTCGCCATTCTATCTACCAGTAAAAGTAAAACTGTCCGTGAAATAGCTGCCTCAAAAGTTAATACTTTGCCAAAAGAGATTGTAACTATCCCCTAAAATAACACAGCTCAAACGTAGAATTTCTTATAAAATACCCATAAGGAGTTTTGATATGAGCAAACGAATGACTGAGACCCAAATCGTATCGATATTAAAAGAAGCAGAAGCTGGAATACCTGCTAAAGAGCTGTGCCGTAAATACGGGATTGCTAGCTCGACTTTCTATAAATGGCGTTCCAAGTACGGTGGTATGGAAGTCTCTGATGTTAAGCGATTAAAAGAGCTTGAAGAAGAAAACCGTAGGCTTAAACAGATGTTTGCTGATTTAAGCCTCAAAG
>NZ_JBXYJF010000027.1:0-43824 GCF_057396245.1 Psychrobacter sp. CX16 | reverse complement strand
CCATTGGTATATACTGGGCACCTGCTTAAGAGAAGTCCTGCAGCAAATCATTACCTCGTAGTATTAGCATTAATCCTTCGTTTTAAGATTTACAGTAGTTGCTCCAAGCGTTACCGACCAAATTGGTCATTATGTTTTAAAATTAGGATTATATATATGTCAGATACTATCAAAGGTACAGTAAAGTGGTTTAACGAAGCTAAAGGTTTTGGTTTCATTGCTCCAGAATCAGGTGCAGACGTTTTTGCTCATTACAGCGAAATCGCAAGCTCAGGTTTCAAAACCTTAGCTGAAGGTCAAGAAGTTGAGTTCACAGTAACTCAAGGTGCTAAAGGCCCACAAGCCCACGGTATCACAGCAGTATAATTTATTACTCATACTGTGTAACCACAGATTGAGAATAGATATACAATAAAAAACGAGCCTCGCGGCTCGTTTTTTTTGGTTTAAAATTTGAGTTATTATTGCTTACCTTAATCACACACCCAACTGCCTATCTAGCTAGGATAAATGCACAATCGAAGAGCAGACACTGTTATCATATAGACCATCACTAATATCTCTATTAGCATTAAGGCGTCATAACGAAGCGTGAGTATGTCTATTAATCTAAAAACAGTCTTAAAACCAAAAGTTATCTTATTCAGAGGGTTTCTATTTTTATTAACCTTGGCGATATTTGTACTTGCGCTGAAGACACTGTATTCATTAACGCAAAGTATTCAGCTCTCTGAAGTATTAAGTGCGATCGAACACATTCCTAATATTGATATTTTTTGGGCAGTTTTGGTTGTGGCGTTTGGTTATTTGATTCTGACGTTGTATGATGCCATGGCTTTTCGGCAGATGAACATCAAGCTACCTTTTAGAAAAATAGCTTTCACTTCTTTTACCGCTTATGCCATTGGTCACACCATTGGGTTAGCAATCTTATCTGCCTCCGGTGTGCGCTACCGCATGTATAGCGTGAACAATATACGCCCTGAGAGCATCGCCAATGTGGTGTGGCTGGTATCTATGGCCTTTACCTTTGGTATTACTACCTTAGTTGCCTTATCAATAGCATTCAACCCTGACGCCACTGTTATTATGATGAGTCAGCTTGATATGCAGCTGGCAGAGGTTTCGGTAGATATCCCTAACTTTATGCGCGATGTGGCTCTAATACGAGGGCTGGGACTTGCTCTACTAGCTTTAGTTGTAGCTATTGTAGCTTGGTCGGGATCCAAAGGGCGCCATATTCATATTAAAAGTTGGCGTTTTGACTTGCCGGCGGCCAGTGTCTTAATTAAGCAAATTATCATCTCAATAATTGATCTAGCAAGTGTCGCCTTTGTGTTGTATTTACTATTACCACATGATGCTAGCATTGGTTATTTCACCGTGTTCTCAGCCTTTGTGCAATCGATGATATTAGCGATATTGAGCCATGTCCCAGGTGGTTTAGGCGTATTTGAACTGACTATGATGGCCTCATTGCCGCAAGTGGATAAAGCCTATTTGTTGGCAGTATTGCTTGTCTTTAGGCTGCTTTATTATATTTTGCCATTTATATTGGCAGTTCTCTTCTTTATTCTGCATGAAATATGGTTACGTTGGTTCCGCAGCGTTCAAGATCAACCAGTCAAATAGATTTATCAGTAGATATCTTGCGTGCACCTGAGTTTACTATGGTAGTCAAGGTTACTTAAGGTATACCACCCTTAACTCAAGCATTTCTGTTATGTCGGCCACTAGCCAGTTTGATTGACTCTGTTTTATTCATCAAAGAATATCTGTTTGGCCAGTCGAAAAGTATTGCAGTGTGCTTCTACTACGTGTTCGATGTCTTCTGAATAACCGCCGCCCATAACAATCGCAATGGGGATGTTGTGGGCTTTTGCTTGTCTGAGTACAAACTCATCACGCTGTTTGCAGCCCTCTAAGCTTAATGCCAATTTACCCAGCTTATCGGTTTCTAATACGTCAACTGCTGACTGATAAAAGATGACATCAGGTTGATGCTGCTCAATAAGTTTGGGCAGAGTATCGGTTAGAATCTGTAGATACTCTTTATCACCGGTATTATTGGGCAACTCAATATCTAGATCAGAGGGTGGTTTACGAAACGGGTAATTTTTCGCACCATGCATGCTAAACACAAAGACTCTAGGCTCGTCCACCATAATACTGGCATTGCCATTGCCTTGATGTACATCTAAGTCGACAATTAAGATACGTTGCGCTTCACCACGTTCTAACAGTAAGTTACTGGCGATACATACATCATTGAACACACAAAAACCTTCACCATGGTCTGCGAAGGAGTGATGTGTGCCGCCTGCCACATTTAACGATACGCCATATTGCTGAGCATGTTGGGCACATTCGTAAGTGGCATGGGCAATATAACGACCACGCTCTACCAGTTTAGGAGTCATCTCAAAGCCAATAGGACGTGCTT
The DNA here is from genome assembly GCF_057396245.1 of Psychrobacter sp. CX16. NCBI lineage: Bacteria > Pseudomonadati > Pseudomonadota > Gammaproteobacteria > Moraxellales > Moraxellaceae > Psychrobacter > Psychrobacter sp. CX16. Next base: position 41,381 of record NZ_JBXYJF010000027.1, on the reverse strand, counting down.
CTTTGCGAGACAGTGACTGGGTTTTTAATTTATGCCAATACTCTCGTGTGTGAGTGGAGAGAATCTCTGACTCAGATAACTGCTGTGGCGCAAAAAAATTGGCTTCCGTGACTGTACCTTCCTCCAACAAGCGCTGAGGAATCAGCCAATATTTTTGCATAGGAAAGCGGTGCTTTTCAGGCACCTCGTAGATATAGATAGGGGAGTAGGCGATTTTTAGCATAGCATCATTAAAAGTCTGGTTTCAGTCAGTCAAAATGGATAAGCACAGCGATAGCTATGATTAAGGCTACTGCGGCGTAGTAGTTGCTAAAAAGAAGGTGTTATTTGCTTTGGCTTTATGCAGCTCATCGAGAATGCTTTGTAGCTCAAAGGCTTCAGGGTCACTATTAAGTAAATCAGTAAACAAGGGTGCAAAGGACGAGGTCATCGCCATGATGCCCTTAAGTAGATAACTGATAACCGTCGGAGGAACGATACCGCCGCTGGCATTGATAATCGGCTCCATATCCAAGGAATTCTTGAAGCGAATCTCACCATCCCGAATGTCAATTTCGACACAGCCAAGCATCATGTCATAATTGAGCTGAGTTGCTAGGGTTATCCCAGCTTGTAGGTGCGACGCAGGCAGTTGAAACGGTAATATACCGTACATAGCGACAAGTTGAGTGTGCTCATGGACCCGAATAACGCAGCCCCATTCCAAGTCTTCGGGCTGAGATGAAGCAATATCATCTAGGCTGTCATCCATATAGGCCTGCTCGTTAATACTGTTTTCGCTATAGTAACGCATCGCCATCGAGATATGATGCACTTTGCTTTTATGTGGTGGCTGCTCTGGATTAGAACGAGAGTCATCAGTATTTGGCGCATCAGTATCTGTATTATTCTGAGTGTTTTGAGCATCACTATCGGCTGTTTTAGATTCATTATTAGCGCTATCCCGATTGGCAGTGCTTTGCTCAGGGTCATGATAATAATAACTTAAGTCACTGGCCTCTAAGAAGTCTAGAATAGCATCAGTAATTGGCTTGTCCGAGTTACGATAGGTGCTGCTGCGCTGTTTCATGGTGTCCGCATCATCAAGGTTTGATAGGGTAATGAATTTTGACTGTTTACGCTCTGCGCTGTGATAATCAGACTCTTTCTCAAGCGAGTGCTGAGGTGCAGTTTCTGTAGATGCTCTACGCCCAAACGCTCCATTCTCATCGCTATTATTACGGTTGTCGCTAGACTCTACATTAGCGCCAGATGGCGCTTGCTGATGAGTAGTGACGTCAATATTGGCCTTGCTAGAGTAAGGGTGTGAGCCGTGTTTATCTACGGGTTGCCTTAATGATTTTGAATGAGATTCAGAGGCGTTATGAGAGTCAGTAGTCGATTGTCCAGACATGTCTTTTGAAGACTGTGAATAGTCCTCGTTTTGGGAGACGTTCGCGCTGCCTGTCTTATTTTCTGTTAAAAGTAGGTTTTTGATACGTTGCCAAAAAGACAGTTTATTTTGTGAGCTCATAGTAAGGACAATAGGTTAGTTATGGGTCGGGGTTTGATATACTATGCTATAGTCATTATTAGACATAGTGTTCAAAATAAGTGTTAATACGATAAGCCCCTATTGTTATAGGATGCTGTTTTTGTATTTTATTCGTGTATCACTTCATATATGACGGCTAATCTTGCTGATTGCAATGCCTTAACGCCTTAGCTGTTATAAATAATGAGCCAATATGTATCTATAATCAATGTCAGTCACTCCGATATTGCTAATCCATCCATTATGCCAACAGATCGAGCCTGTAAGTTTGGCTGTGGTAACGTAATTTTCCACGGGTAATCCAGTTAATGCCTTCTTTTGAGACACTGCGAACCATGACACCGAGCAATCCGTCATCCATTTTAGGGTTACAGAATTTGACCGTACAGCGAGGCGACTTCCCGCTGTGCGTCGGCGTGAACTTGTCTTTGCAGCACGGCGAGATATGCCATTTAATAGGTGCAAATGGGACCGGTAAAACTACTTTGCTAATGCAATTGGCCGGCTTATTGCCGCTACTTGATGGCAAAGTGATGTATTTGAGTGAGCCGCAACTTCCCATTGCACCGCTATATGTGTCGCATCAATTAGGTATCCATCCTAATTTAACCGTAAAACAAAACCTGTCTTTTTTATTAAATCTGTATGGTATTCGTCCAACTGATCAAGAGATTGATGCTGCACTCGAATGGGTCGATTTAGCAGGTTTTGAGAATATGGGTAGCAATCAGCTGTCCGCAGGGCAAACACGGCGCATTACGTTGGCTCGTTTATATCTTATGACACCAGAGCAGACGCCTTTATGGCTACTTGATGAGCCCTTTACTGCATTAGATGTGAGTATGGTAGCGCGTCTTCAAGAGCGGCTACAGTCGTTTGTGGCCTCTGGGGGAGCGGTATTGATAACCAGTCACCAACGTGTTGATGTGGTCAATAAAACCTTTAATCTATCAGATTATTTGCCTAAATATCAGCCTGATGATTTTGAAGATGACGATGACGACAACATCTATTACGAGTCTGCTATTAATGCGAATGATGATGATAATTCTGCGGATAGTAAGGGGGCGCACTGATGTCTGAATCTGTATCCCATGTTCAAAATTCCGATCATACAGGCATTGGTACTCGTCAGCTGTGGCGCCGCGAATGGCAGGTTAAACAACAAGGCGCAGTACAATGGCTATATCCGCTAGTGTTGTTTTTGGTAATCATCACCCTGTTTCCATTAGCGGTGGGCAGTGAACCACAATTATTACAGCGTTTGGGTGTTCCTGCGGTGTGGATTGCTGCTTTATTATCTTTAGTCATGGGCGTTGACGGACTATTTAAACCCGCTATGGATAACGGGACACTAGCCCAATTAATCGTCTCAAGAACTCCAATACCTATTTGGGTACTGATACGCTTGACGATTCACTGGGTATTCAGCAGTGGCTTAGTCGCTTTGCTAAGCTTGCTTGCTGTGCCCTTGTTTGGGCTGTCATGGGGTGAGGCAACAGCGTTATTGGTCTCAATTCTGGTCGGTAGCCCGATGTTGCTGATGTTATCGGCGATTGCCAGTAGTTTGACACTATCGCTTAAAAATGGTGCAGTATTAGTACCACTCATCGCATTACCAATGCAGTTACCAGTGCTTATTTTTGCCACCGGTGCTGTCGACCTATATGCTACAGGTCTTAATGGACTACCGATTCTTGCGCTACTTGCCGCAGGTAGTATTATTTCAGTGATTGTCATGCCTTGGGTTATCGCCATGACCTTAAAGATGGCGTGGCTTAATTAGCTTAAATCAGACCAATCTTTGCTATAATGGGAAGATTCTTATTAGGTTATCTATACGTCACTTAAAATTTGCTAGCATCAAGATATTTTTTAAAAGCCAGCGTCATAGAAAGTACGGTCTCATACCAATGGGATGATGAATGATTAGTTGGCTGTTGAAATAAATAAACGCATCGTGATATAGAATTATAAAGGGGATGATTTCCTTTATAGTATCTGTCTTTAGTCGAACTCACCGTGGCTTACAAGGTCGTCTTATTATGCCAAATGCTAAATCATCACCTCAGAACTCAGGATTTTTCTCACGTCTTTGGCAGGTTTTTTTGGCCACTGTTGGCACGCGAGAGTTTTTCCGTATCTTTGCGCCATGGGTAAAGTGGTTGGCAGGTTTGGCGGCTATTTTATTGGTTGTCGGTGGTATTTGGGGCTTGGCGTTTGCGCCGCCTGATTATCTACAAGGCAACAGTTACCGTATTATTTTTATTCATGTGCCGGCTGCGGGTATTGCGCTATCGATTTATTTTGCGATGGCGGTACTTGGCGTTATCTTTTTGGTATGGCGAATTAAAACGGCCAATTTAGTGGCACAAGCGATTGCACCTATCGGCTTCACATTGTGTGTATTAAGTCTGCTGACCGGCTCAATTTGGGCTAAGCCAACTTGGGGCACCTTTTGGGTGTGGGATGCGCGTTTGACCTCAATGCTTATTTTGGCCTTTTTATACGCCGGTGTGATGGCATTGTTTGCCGCTTTTGAACACACCCCGAACCGAGGTAAAGCCGCTGCTATTTTGTCTGTGGTCGGCGCCGTTAACTTGCCGATTATCAAATACTCAGTAAATTGGTGGAATACGCTGCATCAGGGCGCCACCATTACCGTTACTGATGCTCCTAAAATGTCTCTTGATATGTTAATGCCATTATTAATGATGATGCTAGGCACTTATTTATTGGTAGCCGCATTGGCTATCTATCGTACCAATACATTGATTTTACGCCGTGATCAAAATAAGGCTTGGGTCAAAGAGTATGTACGTTTGTCCAAATAGTCTCTGTTTCTTTGTTGAGGGTTAGTAATAGATATAGCCTCATCATATAGGTTAGGAAAAGCAAAGCACAAAAGACTGCGTTTGGATTATCAGCAATTAAAAGGAGAGCAGAGTGCACCCTTATTTTTATAGCTTTCAAGAGTTCTTAACGATGGGTGAACATGGCCCGTATGTTTGGAGTAGTTGGGGCATTACCGTGCTCGCTATTCTTGGTCTGATATTTTATAGCTTGAATCAGCGTCGCCGATTGTTAAAGGAGCTTAAGATACAAAATGCCCGTCAGCAGCAGCGCAAACGCGGCTCTCAAAACAGATAACATTATTGTGTAAGAACAAAGAAAGATGGCATCGTGATAAGCATATTATGCGATGCCGAAATTGAATATTAGAGACATGTATTTAGCATTAAAGAGACTAATAATAAGGTTTCGTTAAGCCGAAGAGAGATTTTCTTCACTCACACATTATTGGTGTCTTATTAGCGGCTATGCTGATGGGATACTTTAGGTTATGAAAGGCAATCTTATGAATGCTGTACGCCGTAAGAAGTTAATTTGGGTCGCCGCGACATTATTCGGTGCAATTATCGCTGTCGTTCTGGTGATTTACGCCATCGGTCAACAGACAGATTATTATTTCGACCCTACCGCAATTGCGGCTGGCGAAGCACCGCAGAATAAACGTATTCGTGCTGGTGGTATGGTGGTCAAAGACAGCGTGAAGCGTGATCCAAATAACGAGTTAAAAGTGCAATTTGCTATCACTGACTTTAATGCCAGTGTGCCTGTCAGCTATCAAGGAATTTTACCGGATTTATTTGCAGAAAACTCTGGCGTGGTTGCCACCGGTAAGATGCAAGGCGATGTGTTTGTTGCCAGTGAAGTATTGGCTAAGCATGATGAGAACTATATGCCGCCGGAAGTAGCTGCTTCACTCAAAGAAGAGCATGCAGAGCGCGGTGTTACGCCAGACTCAGAACAATTTAGTCCGGCTATTCCAGTTAAAAATAATACAGAGCAGGGCAATCATATGACTCAAACGTTAGAAAAAGAGTAGAGTATGACGAGATATTAAAAAAAGCGTGGTTTAGATTACGTCTATTAAGATAATGGATATTGAGCGTCTAAACCAGGGTAATAATTTGATAGTAAAAAAGGGTTAACCTAAGCATCATCTACTGATGGGCTTGGTTTAACCCTTTTCTTTTTGGGTAGGAGACTTGGCGTCGATAGGTAGGACAACGATAAAGCGCGTATGCCCATTATAAGTATCAGTGCGGATAGTGCCTTGATGCGCTTCTACAATCTGTGCAACCAATGACAGTCCCAAGCCTGATCCTTTATTCTTCTGCTGTAAGCGCACAAAGGGACTAAAGATCTCTTTACGCTTGTCTAGTGGGATGCCGGTGCCTTGGTCAATAACAGATACTACCGCATAGTTTGGCGTGACCACAGGCTCAGCCTTTGGACGACGTAAACGTTTAGCAAAGCCCATTTCGTTGAGTTTACTGGTTTCAGGCTTCCCTTTTTTAGCCGTTTTGGCTGGTTTTTCTTTCGAGCTGTCCTCAGCTACCGCGTTCCCTTTATCCTCAGATGATGTGTTCTTAGCATTCTGGAAATCATCAGTATTTACTTTGGCATCAGGCTCATTGGGGGACAGTAACTCTACATACTTTGAATCATTATTAGCTGAGGTAACGCCTAAATCTACTGAGTTACTATGAATCGCATCCTCTGTTATCGGGTCATTAGAAGCAATCGAGTTTTTATCTTCAGCTATATTATCAGTCATTATACCATTATTTGTATTCTCGACCAGCTCTGCATCTTGTATATCTCCTTCAGTACTAGGTGCAGCCAAATCAAATAAGCCTTCTGGCGGATAGATGGCATCTGCTTTATTCACCACGCCATAGACATGAACGTCAATAGGCGGCTTGCCATGAATCAGAGCATTATTTAATAGATTACGAATCAGATGGATCAGCAACTTCGGTTGACCTTCAATTGTCAATGCCTTGCCGTACAGGGTGGCTTCAGGATAATGCTGACATTCTTGACAGACTAAATCATATAGATTCAATTTCTCATTAGACTGTGCTGCATGACCCGCGTCGAGACGACTGACAAGTAAGATACTTTCAACCAAATCATTTAGACCGGTTAAATCACGATTGACTGCTTGCGCCCGTTTCTGGAATTGTGCTTTTGTGTTTTCAGACAACTCGCTTGAGAGCATATCCATCATCTCAATTTGTAAACGAATACGCGTAATTGGGGTTCGTAGTTCATGAGAAGCATGAGCCAACAGTAGATTATTGGCATTAATTAATTGCTCTATCTTTTGAGCGGCTTGGTTAAAGCCTTTCGCCAAGCTAGCGATTTCATCGGTACCTTTAGTCACTTTGGCAGGGACACGTACGCTAAAGTTACCCTCCCCAAGTGCAGCCATTTGACGGCTCATCTGATTAATACGCCACGTCATAGAACGGGCAATCCACCACAATACGCCTGACATTATACCGAGCAGTAATAAGGTACCGGTAAATAGGTTTAAGACGGCCCAGAGCTCAGAGCGCTGCGGCGGGTTACGTGGCTCATACAGTAAAGTATACCCGCGGTCACTCATTGCCTGCACATTGAGTTTATCAGATGAGAAAAAGGCCGGTAGCATACGTGAGATTAAAGAGGGGTCTTCAGGTAACGTCTTAGGTAAGTCGCTATCATCTGTCTGAATCAATAAATGACCCTGACGATCATATAGCCCCATTTTCGCTTGCAACGACTCATCAAAGATATCAAAACTCTTTTTGATAACGGCCAACATAAAGCGAGCCTGTAACAGCTCGTTTGTGGTCGTAGCATTATCTAGCTCATCAACAAAAGGGTCGACCTGACTAACGATTTGTTTAGCAAGTACTTCCCAGCGCGCGTCGGCTGAATTGTCATGCACCATATTCATGAGTGCAATCATAGCAATAGCAAACAAAACCAGTGTCAAAGTGACACTGGCAAAGAGCTTACTAAAAACCGTTTTAAAACCAATCCGAGGCATAAAAAGCTCTAACTTAAGTCAAATGGACTCATTAACTGGCTATATAAGAGTAACTGTCGATTTATTACACTTGGTCCGTGGCAAATTGATAACCCACACCGCGCACAGTGATAATACGCTTAGGTTGACGAGGATTATCTTCAATGAGTGCTCTTAATCTTGATATATGCACGTCAATAGCACGATCAATATTATCTGAACTGTCATCGTTTGGCATGGCTTGCCATAATTGTTCACGGTTTAACACTTTACCCGCATGAGTGGCAAAGTAATGTAGAAGTTGGAATTGATGGGTGGTTAAGCGAACCGGTTTGTCATCAATTGTCACTTCATGGCTGTCTGGGAATACACTTAAACGACCAAAGGTTAGACTATCAGACTGACCATCCGCTTGATTTGGCTGCTCATGGCGACGCAATACGGCACGAATACGTGCTAACAGCTCGCGCGGCTCAAATGGCTTGGCGATATAATCATCAGCACCCATCTCTAATCCTAGTACACGGTCTGTAGTGTCGCCTTTAGCGGTCAACATCACGATAGGCACTTTATTCGTTTGAGTGTTTTTGCCGCCACGGATTTTCTGACATACTTGCATGCCATCCATATCTGGTAGCATTAAATCTAGGATAATCAGATCAATGCCGCGTTCTTTTGTATCTAAGATATCCAAGCCTTCTTGACCAGTAGGGGCATGGTGCACCTCATAATAATTCATCGTGAGGTAATCGCTGATTAGTTCGGCTAAATCTGGATCATCTTCAATTAATAAAATATGTTTGCTCATCGTTATTATCCTTAAAATATTCAAATGTTATAAAAGTAATTGTTATAAAAGTGGTAGAAGGCTCTAATACGTTTGGCAATATCTAATGGTCTGTTGATTATGATTCATTATTAAGACTTGAATCACTCGCCAGACAGTAAATACGTATGCCAATTTTAAATCTATAATGCCTAATAAAGGTATATCTTAACAATACACAAATTGTTACTATTCCTCGCTATTGTTACACGAGTCATTATTCGTTAACACAATCCCACCTAATAGGGCGGTATTAGCTGCCTTTTATAAATATTGAGTTTAGTGAGTACGAATAATAGAAGCAAGCGATAAATAAAAGCATTTAGCGACTAAATAAAAATAATATCTGTGTTGACCTAAATAGCTTTAGGAGCGCTAAACCTAGGAAATTGGTAGTAAAAGCAGCTAATTTGTGCTAAAAATAGCATCACTATAAAGAATCATAGAACGTCTTTAATACGGGCTACTTATTTTCAGATCAATCTCTTGAGATTGTGAGTGATAGCACTGGTTTTTGCTGCACTTATAGACATATCAAAGCGAAGCTTGAAAATAAAAAGCAAAGCTTTTTCAGTGTATTAGAGGCGTTTATAACACAGGATAATCAGAATGGATATTAGTTTTGACGGCTTAAAGGTCATGGTCATTGATGACTCAAAAACCATCCGCCGTACGGCTGAGATGTTGCTACAAAGAGTCGGCTGTGAAGTAGAAACAGCAGTAGATGGGTTCGAAGCCTTGGCAAAAATAGCCGATTATCATCCTGATATTATCTTCATCGATATTATGATGCCCCGCCTTGATGGCTATCAAACCTGTGCCATTGTCAAAAACAATCCTGATTTTGCTGATACGCCTATTATTATGCTGTCCTCCAAAGACGGTCTGTTTGATAAAGCAAGAGGCCGTATTGTGGGCGCAGATGAATATCTCACCAAGCCATTTAGCAAAGATGAGCTGTACGATGCGTTAAGACAGCATCAGAAACAAGCATAACGGAGCATGATATGGCTAAGGTTTTAGTGGTTGAAGATTCGCAATCTGAAATGGCACGGTTTCGTGAATTGCTCAAAAAGCATAACTACGAGGTGATTGAAGCAACCAATGGCAAAATGGGCGTTGAGATGGCCATAGAACATTTGCCTGATGTCATCTTGATGGATATCGTCATGCCCGAAATGAATGGCTTTCAAGCTACCCGTCAAGTGGCGCGCGGTGAGAGCACCAGTCATATTCCGGTGGTGATGATTAGCACCAAAAACCAAGAGACCGATAAAGTGTGGGGCAAGCGTCAAGGTGCCCGCGCTTATTTGACCAAACCCGTGCATGAAGATGAGTTATTGACGACCATTCATTCAGTAATAGGATAAACCGCTGTGGCTTTAAAAGGATTTATAGAGTTACTGCGCTTAGACAGCATGGCCAAGGCAAGGCTTTCAGGTAATGCGGACAATCGAGATCCAGATTGGCAAGGTGTGGCCTTTGAAGTTGCTGGCGAGCGGTTTGTTGCGCCCATTGGCGAGATTGCTGAGGTTATTGCCATGCCGACTGCCTTAACCCCTGTTCCTTTGACCAAACCATGGCTATTGGGTATTGCCAATGTGCGAGGTCAGCTCCTGCCGCTGGCTGATTTAGCAAAATTTCTAAATCTAAACAGCCGTGCGCAGCAGTTATCGCACCGTAAAGTGTTGGTTGTTCATCAGCAAGACATGTTGTTCGGTATTTTGGTGGACAGTGTTTGGAATATTAAAAAGTTTTCTGCCGAACAATATCTAGCCAAGACGCTGCCTAATAACTCTCCTTTTTTGCCTTACAATCATGGCCAATTTGTTCAAGACGAGCAGCATTGGCCTATTTTTATGCCCAGTTTGTTAACCCAAGACCCTCGTTTCTTAGATGCGGCATTGTAGCAAAACGGGTTGCTAGTGTTTGTAGATAAGGGTGGTTTGTACTAGGCAATTGGATGTTGAGCAGTCTATGGATATTAACTGACCTGTGCATATTATGGCGTAGAATAATCATGGACAGATGACATACCACACGGCATATTCAATAGCCATTACCCAAACAATACATTAATAATAATCCATGCCGTGTGCGACCACGCGTGAAAAAGACTTAACTTAAGGATAGCCCCTAATGAACAATGCAGCCCATGTGCCTGCCCGCAATACCAATCACTCTCAAAACACCAAGTCACTGTCAGCGGTCGATGGCAATCAAAAAAAATGGCTTTATATTTTAATTGGCTTTGGTTTATTAAGCTTGATTAGTTTGTTGTATTTGACGGTTACCTTAAACAAAGTCACCAGTAGCGTCAGTAGCGTCAGTAGCGTCAATCAGCTTGAGGTGACCTCATCCAATCTGGTTCGCCACGTAAATGATGCCGTTTTTTCTAATGATACTGCGGTTAGTAGCCGTGCTCATCAGCAATTATCAGAGGACATCAATGGCTATGAATCAGCGTTAGCCGATGCCTCTGATAGTGCCTTAGATAACCAAACAGTCTATCAGGCATTGGGTGAGCAGTGGCAATCCGTTAAGCCTGATATTGAGTTTGTGATTAATAGTAGCGCACAGGTTGCAGCTGACACTAACGCAGAAGACCAAGCGGCGACAACAGAAGCGCTTCAAAATAGAGCCAATACGGTCAGTAACTTTGCGGCCCAGACGCAGGACAACTTAGCGGATGTTAACCGAAATATCTTAGCGCGTAACAATATCATCATTCCTGCCTTGCTGTTTTTATTAGGCTTTTTAGGTACGTTGTATGCACTATATCGCTTATATCAAGCAGGGCGTGATACGCAGCGCTTATTGATCGAAAAAGAGACACTGCGTCAGCGCGATGAGATGGATGTCGAGTTTCAGCGCGCGCAAGCGGTTCAAGAAGAGAACGAGCGCAATCAGCAAGCGATTTTACGCCTGCTTGATGAGTTAGGAGATTTGGCTGATGGTGATTTGACAGCCAATGCCACTGTAACGGAAGATATTACCGGTGCCATTGCAGACTCCGTAAACTATGCTATTGATCAGCTACGTCAACTGGTGCAGGCAATTAATACTACCGCATCAAACGTTGCTGATTCATCGCAAAAAACTCAGCTTACTGCAACCGAGCTTGCAGATGCCTCTGAGCAGCAGTCGAAAGAGATTGCCAAAGTATCGTCTGCGATTGATCACATGGTGAGCTCAATTGAGCAAGTATCTTCAAATGCCGCGCAGTCAGAGTCGGTTGCGCAGCAGTCGGTCGCCATTGCCCATAATGGTGCCGAGGTGGTACAGCGCTCGATTGAAGGTATGAATACCATTCGCGAGCAGATTCAAGAAACCTCTAAGCGAATCAAACGTCTGGGCGAATCATCACAAGAGATTGGTGACATTGTTGGTCTGATTAACGACATTGCGGATCAAACCAACGTACTGGCTTTAAATGCTGCCATTCAAGCATCGATGGCGGGCGAGGCCGGTCGTGGTTTTGCCGTTGTTGCTGACGAAGTTCAGCGTCTGGCAGAGCGTTCAGCGAATGCAACCAAACAGATTGAAGCCTTGGTAAAAACCATTCAGGCCGATACCAACGAAGCAGTAATGTCGATGGAGAGCACCACTGTCGAAGTGGTACAAGGTGCAAAACTGGCCAAAGATGCCGGCGAGGCGTTACAAGAAGTGCAATCGGTATCTAATAACTTGGCAAGCTTGATTCAAAGCATCTCTCATGAAGCTAAAATGCAGGCCTCATCCGCAGGTAGTATTTCGGATACCATGAGCGTGATTCAAAGCATTACCTCCAAAACCACCTCGGGCACCACGGCAACGGCTCGTTCCGTCGGGGAGCTTAATGAGATGGCAGCGTCATTACAAAAATCTGTATCTGGCTTTAAGTTAACCGAGGCTGACACCCTGAATTCTGCCAAAGCCAAGGGATAAGTAATGAGCACTGCGCCCAATTTATTGCTAACCTCTGAATGGCTGTTTCCTATGCTCAAAGAGCAACTGCTGGCTCTACATGAGCGGCTACAGCAAACGCCATCTATTGAGCTTTTAGCAAAGATATCTACTGATTATCAGCAACTTCTAGAGCAGCTACAAGTGGCTGAGGTCGTCGATTTTATGAATCTGGCGTATCTATTAGAGATGGTGAGTACGGCCATGGCAGAGCAGATATTGTCTGTTGACTATGTCGATATAACTCTGGCTGCCAGTGAGTCTTTGCTACAGGCGCTGCATCACTATGTCAAAATTGGCACTTACGAAGAGACCGAAATCATCGGTCATTGTCAACAGCTACATGACCTATTGGCCGCTAAAAACATTCGTTTAGATTTGCAGCAAAGACCTTTATCCAATAATGAGGTTGAAGCCGCCCAACAACCCGCGCAGTTGGCACACAACGCCTTATCATCAGACTCACCATCAGAGAACAGCACTACTTCACATACGTTAGAAAATCAAAGAGATGCAGAAGATAATATAGAAGACTTCTTGATTCACGATGAAATGACCGATGCCGAGCTCGACGAATTAGAGCGTCAGCTAAATCCAGATTATATCGCTAAAACTGAAGCAAAAACTGACCCTGTAGAGCCTGAGTCTTTTACGGATGTCGAGTTTGATGTGATTGAGTCTAAGCAAACTCAGATTGATGCGGATAATAGCGATATTGATGGAAATAAAGTAGATCCCCAAGCCAATCAGCCTGCATCAGTAACCAATAATAGCGCAGTAGTTTTTCAATCTACTCTTCATGAGGTCGTTATTCCCAGTGATGCGCAGGACAGTGAGCCTGAGATTAAAGAGATTTTCGTAGAAGAGGCTTATGAGGTATTGCAGGAGATATCTGGCCATGCCAAGCAGCTGCTTAATTATAGTACAGATGATACAACAGCCTTAATCACAGAGTTACGTCGCGGCTTTCATACCTTGAAAGGCTCAGGACGTATGGTCGGTGCTTTCACCACAGCTGAGCTGGCATGGTCGATTGAAAATATGCTTAACCGCGTGCTCGATGGTAGTATTGGTTTTACCTCGGGTATGGTGCAGCTAGTCGATGATGTGATTGAAGGTTATCCTACTCTGATTGATATCTTTGAACAACAAAGCAGTTATCCAGAACGTTTGAAAATATGGATGACGAGTGCCGCGATTTATGCAAAAAATAGCGATGCCGATTTTGATTATTCACAGTTAGCACCGCATAGCAAGACTGAGTTATCTATAAATCATGCAACCGAACAGGCAGATTTAGCCGAAACAAATATAGAGGCCTCGACCAATATGCCAGCAGCAGAGCTGGTATTAGAGGAGATGACAACGGCCAATGCACGCTTAGAGCAAGCGGCAAACGAGGATCTAACCGATACTCAAGATACAGATACTGAACTTCAACAGGTATTTGCCACAGAAGCCAGTGAGCTGCTTGCTGATATCGATCGAAGTTTGGCCAAAGTAGCAGGTAAACAAAGCGCTGTTGTCGAAGATGATCTCGTACGTGCGTTTCATACCCTGCGCGGTGCAGCCAGTAGTCAGTCATTAACTGCGATTAGCGATATCAGTGCTACCGTTGAGCACAGTTTAGAGCAGTTACAGCAACAAGATGAGCCGATGACTTTGCATCATCTACAGACAATCACTCAATCGGTCGAACTGATTAAAGGCTATATCAATAAGCAGCAAGTCACTGCTTTACAGTCATCGACGCAGCAGATGCAGCAAGATATTCAGCAGCTGCATGAGGCATTTGATAGCTCGCGAGCAGAGGAGAGCGAGCAGGATATACCGTTTAATGTGGCCGATTTAATAGACAAGCACGTTGACGATGTTTTGGATGCTCAGTGGGAGCTTGCGGCGGTCTTTGAGCAGTCAGATACTCAGGCGATAGCGGTGTACGCGGACAAACTAGATCAACAGTGTCAACTGTTATTAGAGCGAACACAGGGTTCAGCAAAGTTTGTCACTATTATTAGCGCACTACAGCATCTATATCAACAGATTACAGCAACCCCTGCGTTTGCTCAAAATGCTGAGGTTATTGAATCGTTAATTGCAGGCCATGATGAGTTAACAGGTTTGCTAGATTCTTTAGCAGGTAGCATGGCGTTAAAGCTAGATGATGAAGTGGTTAAGCAGTTAGAATACTGGAGTGAGCAAGCTAGCCATTTAGCAGAAGCTGTGGATGGCAGACAATCCGCTGAAGCTAATCCAGAGAATGATAACCAAGCTGATAATCATCAAGATATAAGCATCGAGCCTGTAGTTGCTGCGTTGCAAATTGAAGAGATTGAGACCGATGCTGAGCTGTTAGAGATATTCTTAGAAGAAGCTCAAGATATTGATAATGATGTCGGTCAGCAGTTGACGCTTTGGAAAAAAAATCCTAAGTCCACAGAGGCGATAGCTATTTTACAGCGTCATTTGCACACCATTAAAGGTGGTGCACGTATGGCGGGTATTAATAGTATTGCCGAGCTGATGCATGAAGCTGAGACCTTGTATGAGCAATTTGTAAAAGGCGTAATTACGCCAGATATGGCTTGGATTCAAGTCATGCAGGCGGTACAAGATACCTTAGCCAGTCAAGTTGAATATCTAGCGACTCAAGGTAAGTCCTTTTATGTGACCGACTTTATTAAGCAACTGCGTGCAATATCGAAAGCTAAAGAACTGCCTGATGGATTTCGACTGATCTTACCGAAAACCCCTAACGACAATCAGTCAGATAGTCAGAGCACCATAAGCACTAATCCGCAAAGTGCGCCAGAGTTATATCAAGATAGTACGGTTGATGTTGAGAGTCAGGTATCAGGAGAGACTGATTCTGTTAATATCACATTCAATTATCTAGACGGTGTATTAGCATCAGAAAATACAGTGATGCCAATATCAGATTTAATAGAACAGTCTTCTAGTCCAGAGTCTGAAGTTGACTCCATTGAGCTAGAATTTGATCGATTAAAATCAGAATCTTGGGCTGGCAGAGTTCCAGATCCGGATATTCTTGAGATATTCTTGGAAGAAGCGGATGAGGTCTTAGAACATCTTGAGTCACATTTTCAAGATTTTCAGCGCGATATGACCCAGCAAGATGAGGGCGGATTATCGACTGATAATATCATTTCTCCTGCACTGTATCATTTGTCAGGTGAGTTGCAAAAACTAAATGGTGGCGCGCGCATGGTCTATGCCGATAGCGTCGCTGATGTCACACAGCATCTTGAAATAGCGTATGCAGAGTTTCTTAAACCGCAACAAATAACCCCCTCTGTCTATCCACTATTATCACTCACTCATGAATGGCTCGAGCAGGCTATTTATCTGATTAAGCATGGCATTAATCCGCCTGCTGCCGATGCACTAATCACCAAGCTTGCAGACTTTAAAAAACATCCTGATGCACTGCAAGCGCTTCCAGATGTATCGTTGCAGGGTTATATGGAAGCGATTAATCGTTATGAGAAATGGCGAGATGCGCGTTTAGGCTTGCGTGATATCAGTCAAATGCCAGCACATCTAGCTGTCACTCCGCAGACAGAAAAGCAGCCAGTATCTAGCAGTGAGATGATACGCGTACCCTCAACCTTGATGGAGAAGATGATCAATCTATCGGGTGAATCTGCTATCCACCGCTCGCGTATTGAATTGAGTGTCAGTAGTGTAGGACAGACCATTCAAGAAATGGAGTCGACGGTGCAGCGACTTGCCGAGCAGCTGCGGCGTATGGATATTGAGCTTGAAACTCAGGTTCGCTCTCAACTCGATGATGATCTTAAAGCCGATGCAGACTTTGATCCACTCGAAATGGATCAGTACTCGGTCTTTAACCAACTGTCCAAATCCTTGTCCGAATCGGCGTCAGATTTATTAGATATTAGAGCCACTTTACAAGAAAAGGCGCGTGATACCGAAGGGCTATTGTTACAGTTATCACAGACGCAAACGGAGCTACAAGAAGGACTGATGACCTCGCGTATGATGCCGTTCGCGCAAGTGTCGCCACGTTTGCAGCGCATCGTGCGTCAGACCGCCAGTGAGCTTGGCAAATCGGTAGAACTGGTTATTATCAATGAGCAAGATGAGATTGATAGAACGGTTCTTGAGCGTATTACCGCACCGCTTGAGCACATGCTAAGAAACTCAGTCGATCATGGTATAGAGATGCCCGCTGAGCGACGAGAGGCTGCTAAGCCTGATACAGGGCGTATCGTGATTGATATTAATCGCGAAGGCGGTGAGATTGTTATTAGTGTCAGCGATGATGGTCAAGGTATCGATGTTAATTCGGTACGTCAAAAGGCTATCAGCCGTAACCTAATCAATAAAGACGACACCACATTAACCGACATGGAAGTGATGCAATACATCTTCCATGCCGGCCTCAGTACTGCCAGTAGCCTGACTCAAATATCCGGTCGCGGCGTGGGTATGGACGTAGTATTAAGTGAAGTGCGTCAACTGGGTGGAACGGTATCGGTACAATCACAGGTTGGGCAGGGTACGGAGTTTGTTTTACGATTGCCGTTGACCATTGCCATTACCGAAGCCTTGGTTGTCCGTTCCGGCTCTCAGAAGTTCGCGGTGCCGCTGATTCAGATTGACCGTATCGAGCGCCTAAATACACAAAGTTTACTCGATTATTATCAATCAGAAGATAGATCGCTTGAGATTGCCGACAATGATTATCGTGTGCGTTATCTAAACGAGATATTATCTAGTACATCGCTAAGCGAGCTGTCAATAAACAACAATATAAGCCTACCTGTCATTATTCTCAAAAATCAGGCAGGACAAAGACTGGCACTACAAGTCGATGAAATCGTGGGCTCACGCATAGATGCGGTGGTGAAGCCTTTAGGACGACCACTGGCAAATGTCACGGGTTTCTCAGCAGCGACCATTACCGGTGATGGCGCAGTAATGCTCATATTAGATGCGCTCGATTTGATGCGCAATGCCCCTGCTCAGCAGCAGATAGTCCATTCAGTAAGCGCTAAAAAACAAGCCATTAAGCGCAGCACACCACAAGTATTGATTGTGGATGACTCAGTGACGGTACGTAAAGTAACCTCACGTATTTTAGAGCGACAAGGCTATAAAACCTTTGCCGCGCGGGATGGGGTCGAAGCATTAGAAATGCTACAAAGCTTGCGACCCGATGTAATGCTACTAGATATCGAGATGCCGCGTATGGATGGGTTCGAAGTTGCCTCGCACGTACGTCATGATCCGCAGTTAAATACCTTACCGATTATCATGATTACCTCGCGAACCGGTGATAAACATCATCAGCGAGCGCGTCAGATTGGTGTCAATGCGTATCTAGGTAAGCCATTCCAAGAGGCCCTCCTGATTTCCACTATCCAAAGCCTGATTAAACAAGCATCAGGAGTACAGGGTGGTTAATCATAGCATTTTGGAAGGTATAGCTGCCAAACTTGATAATAATAAGACGACTAATATTCGAGTTATGGTCATCGCTGAGACTTCGCAGCAGCGACAAGCCTTTACGGATACATTGACGAAATTTGGTCTGACATTAGTAGGATGCTTGGCACCATCGGAGATTATCCATAATCAGATAGATACATCAAAGATTGAGGCAGATATTTGGTTGGTTGACAGTCAATATGATGATGCGTTGTATCATCGGTTAGAGGACGCATTTGGTGATACGGACTTATCTGATAAGGCACTAGCTAGCCGAGATGCGTTAAGCCGGCAGCGGTTGATGCTGGTTGGCTTTGAGCAAGCACCGCAACCTAATGAAATGAATCTATATGCGAAATGGCAGCGCAAACTAAGGCGTAAGCTGGCAAGTATGCTGTCACTGCCGCAACCAGAGTTGAAGGATTCTAATGAATGCTTATATAAGGATAATAGCTATAAACCGTGGCAATATATATTGCTGTTAGTGGCTTCTGAGCAGGATAATAAAGCCGTCGCTGAATTTTTAGACTGTTTACCTAGTGATTTACCGGTTGCGATGATAGTAGCGCAGCCGACAGATAGCGATAAAGTACATGCCCTACCACAGCAGATGAGTGAGCATAATCATTGGCAGAGCCAAGTGATTTCGGTATCTTTGAATATGCAGGCCGGTCATTGCTATATTGCACCGCCGCAGCCTCAGGTCGTTTATGATTCTACAGGCCGTGCTATTATCACTGATCAACAATGGTCTACCGCTAATACGCCTTGTCTGCCAAGTGTGATAGAGAATTGCAGTGATGCTTTTGGTGAGCAGTTGATTGGTGTTTTATTTTCGAATGTAAAAATGGATAGACCTCTAGATATTGGTAAGCTTGAGGAGAATAACAGTCAGATTTGGCAGCAAACGACTGAAATGTTATCGAGTAGAGCACAGCGGATGCAAACAGAGACCAAATTGCCGCAGTATCGTGGTTCATCATTGCAATTGGCACATTATCTGACGGCTTACATTAACCATCAGCAAAGCAGTGTTTAATGTTTTTTATATTGATATCAAGACAGTCAGGGAGACAGGGCGATGGTCCAATCTAAATTAGCAGATACGGCAAGGCTTGAGCATAGCGATTTGTTGACCGTCAATGCAGGCGGACTAACAGTCACAGCCATTTCTGTTGCTGGCTCGCCAAATTGGCTAGTTCCAAGTAGTCTGGTTGTAGAGGCAGTATCTTATACATCCGCATGTGAGCAAGAAGCGTATCGAGTCTTACTATTCTCAGCATTGTCTTTGGCTGAAAGGGGGCGTGACCCTGAGATGTTGGTTGTCCTACAAGGCCATGCACCCGAACAGTCCATCGGCTTGTTGGTCAATGGGGAGCTTGAAGAGTACCATATTAAGATTGCTGATATTAAAGATGCAGAGGATGATTTAAACCGTCAGGTCAAAAAGGATAATGGGGATAGGGTAGAGGATTATATTCTCCAAAACGTTGTTTTTAATCATCAAATTTATGCTGTTCCTGATATCGTAGCATTATCAGAGCATATGATATCAACCGATAAAATATCTGATTTAAACGTATAATAGCAGCCAGACTTTAAGTCAGATAATGGATGACACTCTAGCATAATCGAATAGGTGAGTTATGAGCACAAACTTAAATGAGTCCGCTTTAAACAAATCACAGCCGACTAAGCCTAAAAAGTGGTCAGGCGCTGTGCGTTTTTTTCATTGGGGCGGGGCGATATTACTGATTTTACTGTGGATAATGATAACCCTGCATGAAAGCTCGGATGGCTCCACTTATTTGATGTTGCACAGAGCCTTTGGTGTTTGTTTGCTGCTGTGGATGATTGTTCGAGTCATTGCAAGGGTTATTAGCCAGTCGCCTGCACCAATGCCTATGCCCAAGTGGCAAGTTGCACTGTCTCATCTGACTCATTTGGCATTATATGTGTTGTTATTTGCTATGCCAATTTCGGGTATATTAATGACTTGGTATGGTGGACGCAGTATCGATATGTTTGGTCTGTTCGAGCTGCCTACCATGTTGGTAACAGATAGACCTCAGGCCCGTTTTTTTAATGATGTGCATGCCGATATTATTTGGCCGGCTATCTTGTTCTTTACAGCGCTGCACTTAATCGGCTTTATTCAGCATCAATTTATTAAGAAAGACCGTATTATAGCTCGGATTAAATAGACAGCTTTGGGTCACTGCTTATGGTTTGATAGTAATGTGAATAGACTGTAGACGATGGGACTTTACTTTAGAAAGTGAAAAAGCGCTGTCAGTTAATGACAGCGCTTTTATAATGCGACTCGAGTTTTAAAGTATTGTTCGTAGTGAACCCTTTATTATAACAATAAAGAGAAACGGCCTAAGAGACGTTATTTACTCTCAGGTAAGCTAATATTCATCTCTAATACATCAAGATTGTCTTCATGGCGGTGATTAATATTAACATCGTTAATCTGTACACCATTCACATACTTATTAACCACTTCTAAGATCTCACGCTTCATATTCTCAATACGTTCTGAGGTGAGACGTGAATTTAAGCGGTTTTCACTAGCGACGATAACCTTAAGTCTTTCTGTCGCCATATTGGCACTACCAGAGCTTTTGGTTTCTGCGCTAAACCAGTTACTCCAAAATCCTTTTTTTCTAGACATGCCTAACCTCCAAACCAGCGTTGTAAGAAGCCTTTCTTCTTAACATCAATGTGACGTAATGGTCTATCTTCACCTAAGAAGCGGGCAACGATATCTTCATAACACTGGCCGGCAGTCGAATCACCATAGTGAATAACAGGTTCACCATGGTTTGAGGCTTCAAGAACACTATTACTTTCAGGTACCACACCCAGTAGGGGCACCTTCAAAATATCATTTGAGATGGTATCTATATCCATCATTTCTTTAGCAGCAGCACGTTCTGGGTTATAGCGATTGATAATCAAATGCTCACGTACGGTACCTGTGCCTTCTTCTACTTTTTTGGTTCGGCTTTGTAGCACACCAATGATGCGATCTGAATCGCGTACAGAAGAGATTTCAGGATTGGTAACAATGATTGCTTCATCAGCATGGTACATTGCAAGCTGTGCACCGCGCTCAATACCCGCAGGCGAGTCACATATAATATAGTCAAATTGTTTTGACAACTCTTCGATCACTTCAGCCACACCTTCGTCAGTTAACGCATCTTTATCTCGCGTTTGACTTGCCGGTAAGATGTATAAGTTTTCTAAGCGTTTGTCTTTTACTAGCGCTTGCGATAAACGTGCATTGCCTGAAATCACATCAACAAAATCATAAACAATGCGATTTTCACAGCCCATTAGTAGGTCTAGATTACGCAAGCCCACATCAAAATCAATGACGACAGTTTTATAACCACGTAGTGCTAAGCCTGCGGCAAATGATGCACTTGTCGTAGTTTTACCAACACCACCTTTACCAGAGGTAATTACAACGATCTTTGCCACTATGGCATACTCCTATAAATCTATAAAAATGAGCACAAAGGTGCTCATCACCATTTTAAACACTTAGTGCTTTTGTCAGCTATTTTGCAACAAATTAAACGTTGCAATAAGGAAGCACAAACACACTAATAAAGTCAAATTTTATCCCGCTAGATTATCACAGATACTCGTAAAGTTACAGTATCTACCAAAGCATACGCTTAATTTATGAGTCTATAACTTCATACTGTGTGTTAAATCTTAACGTCTGTAACAACAGTTATCGTCTATCTTACGTTAATCGAGCAGTGTTATTAAAACGGGTAGAATTAAATTAAGGCTAATTTGCTTAGGTATTGTTCATGATTTCAAAGACTAAGCCTTGGCCCTCTACAAATCGTACCTGCACAGGTTGATCAATCATCTCCTCAGGGATACTGTCATGCAAGCAGTAAGTCCCTGCTACAGATACCAGTGAAGGATTAAAGCGTTGACAGAATATACGCGCCTCTTTATCACCGGTTGCGCCAGCGACTAAACGTCCTTGCGCACGGCCATAGATATGCAGGCTATTATCAGTAATTACCTCTGCACCGTTATTGACGCTATTGGTCAAAATCAAATCACCACCAACGTGGTTAATACTTTGACCAGAACGCAGCATTTGATCATAAATCATGCTAGTAAAGCTTTCATTAGCGGTAATCTCTGGTTCTTCTTCGCTAATAATTGCCTGTGCTTGAGTAGGCGCAACTGTACTACTGCCATCCTCTGCCTTTGTTGCTTTGGTCGCTTGAGCAACGACCTGAGGTGTGGCCTTTTTGATAGGGCGAATACGCTCAATGCGTTTGCCATCGCCTGGGAAGATAGCCAAGCGTAGCTCTTTTGCGGCATCATCTAAAATTCCGGTTACCACACCAATGGGCTGTAAGCCCCAAGACCAGAATAGATCGATTAAAGCAGGTAAGTCTTGCTCGATTTCACTTTCAATAATGACAGGAATTTGACTGCTCTTATTGCTCAAAGTTGACTCTAGAAATGTCTCAATTTCGGTTAAGTCAGCAGTTTCTAGTTTAATGCGTGTAAAGGTCAGCATTTTCCCGTACATTTTCAAGGCAGGCGTCTCAGTTGCAGCGGTCATAGCAAATCCTTAAAGATAAAAGTAGCCGTATTATTATTAGGTTTTATTGGACTGATTGTCTGTAATCAAATGAATTATTGGAATAAAAAGGAAGGTCTAACTGTTTGTCTAAGATTACCAATACGCCCCGCCGAGGTCTAGGGTCAGTCGGTTATTTTAGACAAATATTTTTAAAGTTAATCTGATAATCCATATGCATCGTTAAATATAATAGGCACTGTCGCAAAAACGACTGGCAGAACATGGTAAAAGGCTGACAGGTTTAATATTAGCCCAGATTACAGATTACAGATGTAGATGCTCTTGATGCTTCCACTGTTGAACCTTAACTTGCTCCTCAAAAGCAGTCAGACTATCGTTCACAACACCAGAGACAAGAGCATCAAGCTCTGGATTATTCAGATTAATATTGGCAATGGTTTCAGCGATCTCATCAATTAGTGCATCGGTAATCTCAGGCTGAGTTAAGTGTGAGAATAGGGTATTAGTGATGTTCTCGCCGATATTTTGACTCACCATATGTAGCTGACTTTCTATCAGTCCGCCAGCAATTGGGATCATACGCAGATAGCGGCGCAGCTCAGGTGTATTATTGAGTGCATCCTGCACTGATAAACCGACTTCAACAGACAACGCTTTCGTAGCCTCACTATGCGCAAGCTTTTTGAGCTGAGGGGTTAGCTCCTCTTTTAAGACGGAGGCGAGCATGGCTTGGATTTGAGGACGATTTTTATTTAATGTCTCATCAAGAAAGCGCTGATTGGCCTGCTCATCTGCAAACTGCTGACGTATATTGCCAGTCGCAGTTAAGATGACGCGGTCAGATAACTCTTCAAAAAGCACATCGTAATAGAATTTACCTGTGGCAATCCATTTTTTGGGCAAGACTTGATAGCCCAATTGATACAGCTTACGGCCTATAAAGAAAGCACGCAATAAACGCAGCGCGCGCAGCTGAGGGAAGCAGCCGAGTACCTCATACCAGTGTGCAAAGGGAAAGAAAAACCAGCGCGTATATTCTTTGTTAATAATTGACAATATCCAACGCAGCGCTAATTCAGCGATTAAGAATATGGTAAAAAAGCCGCCAAGCACTCGAAGCGGATGATGAATATCTTCTGTATAAACCGCATGCAACGATGCCACATTCATCCATTGTGCTACTTGAGCCACAAACTTACTCATTAAGAGCAAATCTACGCTAATAATCATTAGATCAATCACAATAACAATCAACATAACAATGTCATAAAGTAGCGCCAAACGAGTGGCTGTTTTGCTTTTGAGCGGCGGTGGGAGCTCTGATGAATGTAGCTGCTTTGAATTTGGATGGGTCGGCGCTGTTTCGGTGTCTAAATCAGCCATGCGTATGAAATGCCTTTGGTCGGATGCGGTATTTAGCCGTTGCGGTATGGTGAGATTGCTATGTTTAAATAAAATCGCTGGATGTATATAAGGTATTTTCGACCTGTTTTAGACGTTCGAGACGCCGACCCTCTTTATTCTATTAGGGCTTATTTTGTAGCGTGCTTATCTCATCATATATAGATAGGCATAAGCACACAATAAACGAGACGGCGTCAGAGCGCTAATCAATGACTCAATGAACACGGTTACGGCTCTAAATTATGAGGTTTTATCTGAGTCCTCAAAATCCGCTTTCATACGTGTAATGAGCTCATCTTTTTCTTGCCAGATTTTATCGAGCCAGGCATACATGGTCTGCTTCATGGCCTCGTCGTTATTGTAATCACCTTCCTCAATGGCTGTAAAGAGCTCTTGCGGAATATCAATACGCTTCACATTAACGCCCAAGCGCTTGATATTACCTTTCCATAAGTCAGTATAAGAAGGGCTACCATCTGGATAAACGATGGTCATATCTAAAATACCATCAATCTGAGGACCAAGCGCCTGAATGGCTAGAGAAATACCACCAGCTTTTGGCTTTAATAGATTTTGATAAGGAGACTGTTGTTTATCGCGCTTCTCAGGAGTGAAGCGTGTGCCTTCTAGATAGTTCAATAACGCAAAAGGCTTATCTTTTAATAGCTCACAGGCACGTTTGGCTTCGAGAATGTCACGACTCTTAAGATCAGGGTTTTTGGCGATTTGCTCTTTGGTATGGCGTTTCATCATCGGAAAGTCTAAGAAATAGAAAGCTTGACCGACAAATGGAATATAAATCAGATTAAATTTGGTGAAAAAACGCGTTAAGGGCAAACGGCCTTGGCTAATGTACTGCACAATACTAGTATCTACCCAAGACAGATGATTACTAATTAACAGATACTGTTTGTCCTGCTCTAAATCATCAGGCAATTCAATACGCCAATCTCTTTCGGGTAATACATTATCAATCAGCTTGTTATTGGTTTCAATCCAATGTTTGGCAATCTTGATAACCGCAGTGTCAGCGACACTTGAGCCGGTAGCAACTTTGGTTGCCCCTAATAACCATAAAGGTGGACCATAGGTAAAGGTGTTGGCACCGATAACGCCAGCGGCAGTGGTCAAAGAGGCAGCTTTGCCTAATAAAGGTGATTTATCATGCAGACGTTGATATATTTTTTTTATTTTCGTTTTCATAAATCAGACCAAGGTAATGTGCTAGAAACAAAAAAAGGGAGGCAGATAGTTTACAATTGTAAACCAAGTATCCTTCCGATGACAACGACTCCCTCTAATTTAAGCACAAAAACAATTGAGATACTGCTTTTGTTCATAAAAGAGTTGGGCTAGTGGTGATGAATTCTTCTGTCAATCTACTGCAAATCCTTATAAATAATATAATAACAACTACCGTATGTGACAGAAGTCATGTTTTGTTACATATATGCCATACAGCAAAACCACAATTTATTACATATAGGTAGGTTTTAACCGGCATAATAACTATTGAAACATTTGCTAACTTTATTAAGCAAAGCTTTCTATTATAATGGGACTTATACAGTTATCGAACATACCGTGTTTATAAGTCAACTATACAACGACAAAGCCGGTGATGACCGTAAATAGAAAGTTAAATTTATGGATTTATATTGAGGATTGATTATGAAAAATAAATTAATGATTACAGCACTAGCATCAACAATGGCCCTTGCAGGTTGTGCTACTGATCCAAATACTGGACAACAGTCTATTAACAAAGGTGTATTAGGTGCATTAGGAGGCGCAGCAGCGGGCGCCGGTATCTCTAAAGTTACTGGCGGCGAGCATATCGGTCGTGATGCAGCTATCGGTGCAGCACTTGGCGGCGCAGCTGGTCTATACATGGAAAGACAAGAAAGACAGTTACAGCAGCAAATGGCAGGTACTGGCGTAGAAGTTAATCGTAACCCAAATACGGGTAATATTGACCTAGTTATGCCAGGCAATATCACCTTTGCTCATGATAGCACGAACATCAACTCATCTTTCTACAACACGCTTAATAAGCTTGCTGCTACTATGGTTGAGTACAACCAAACGACAGTAAACGTTGCAGGTCATACGGATAGCACTGGTAATTCTTCTTACAACCAAGGTTTATCACAGCGCCGTGCTCAAGCAGTTGCTAACTACTTAGTACAACAAGGTGTTTCTGCAAACCGTATCCGTACTATGGGTTATGGCGAGACTCAACCTATTGCCTCTAACAATACTGAATCAGGTCGTCAACAAAACCGCCGTGTTGAAATCCAAATCAACACACCACAAAATATGAATTAATCATTGTTTAAGTAGATTATTTTAATATCTAATAAAATTTTAGTTTATAATAAAAATAGGTCAGCAATTGTTGGCCTATTTTTTTTGTCCGAAAAAGGGTTTATTAGATAATTAAGAAGCTTTAAAGTTTTTATATTATCTTATTGATAATAGTTATCGATAACTCTATAATTCCTATGCGCATTCAAAAAAACTTTAAAACCCTTTATTAAATAAAATTTGAGAATACCTTATGGCTTTAACCACTAAAAATACTTTTATCAAATCAAAGTTAGCCGCTGCTTTGATGGCGACTACTTTGAGTGCTTTGGCGCTGTCAGGCTGCTCTAAAGAGAAAGATGCCGCAGAAACAACTACTGAAAGCAGCGTAGAAGTTGCGGAAAATGATGCTGAAACTACCAACCAAACATCGGGTAGTTATGATCAAGCGTCTGTAGATAAGCTATTAAATAGCTATGCTGATATGGCGCATGCAGCCTATGAAGACTCGCTAAATGAAGCCCTAAAGCTACAAGCGGCTATTGATAAGTTAGTGGCAGAGCCAACACAGGCTAATTTAGACGCTGCAAAAGCAGCCTATAAAGCCGCACGTCAACCATACTCACAGACTGAAATTTTCCGTTTTGATGAAGGTTTTGTTACTGCCAATGACGATAGACGCATCGGTAGCGTGGATGGTTGGGAAGGTCAAGTAAACGCATGGCCACTTGATGAAGCCCTAATTGATTATGTCTCAGACGATTATGCCGGCGAATATAATAGCAAAGACAACATTATTAACTCAGACCGCATCACGGTTGGTAGTATCGAGCAAGATACCTCGAAAATTACACCTGAGCTGCTAGCCGAAATGAATGAAATAGGTGGTAGTGAAGCCAACGTAACCACAGGCTATCATGCGATTGAGTTTTTACTTTGGGGTCAAGACACTAATGGCGTTGCAGAAGGTGCGGGTAACCGTCCAGTGACAGATTATATGGCCAACGAGCAATGCACTAGCGGTGAAGGAAATTCTGCTGATTCAGCGGTGTGCGCCAAACGTGGTGAATATTTACAAGCTGCTGCTGAGCTGCTTGTAAACGATTTAAGCGAGATGGTTGCTGAGTGGGAACCAGGTCTAGGTAATACGCTACGTAGTGACTTGATGGATCGCAGTGATGACAATGCAGTACGTCAGATTTTCTATCAAATGGGTAGCCTTGCCTTAGGCGAGCTTGCATCAGAGCGGATGCAGGTCGCTTTTGTGACCGGTTCGACCGAAGACGAGCACGAGTGCTTTAGCGACCTGACTCATTTAAGCTATGCCAATAATGCCCGCGGTATTGATAACGTGTTTAATGGTCATTACAAAACCGTATCAGGCGATACCATTGGTGATTATGGTATCAAACAGTTCTTAATTGATGCCGGCCAAAAGGAAGCTGCTGAAAAATTGGATGCAGAATTCAAAAAGGTTGAATCAAGTTTTAATACCATCGTAGAGCAAGGCGAGAAGAACGGTATTAAAGTAGACCAGATGATTGCAACGGTCGGTCAAGCGAGTAAGCAAAACGTTTCTGCTGAAGAGCAAAACAAACGCCGAGGCTGGATTGAATCGGCTATCAATGATTTAAAATCGATGACTGGCGAACTAGAAAATGCTGCTAAGTCGATTGGTATCGATAACCTAGATGCAGACAGTGGTTCGCAGTTCTAGCCATTGACTGATTAGTAGGCAAAACACAGATGTTAAACATTTGGAAATAGGAATAAACTTGGTTTATTCAACGATCCCTATTCGTCTTAGAGAAGTGGTTAATCTAAGTCTGATTAACCCTTCTAATTCGTACTAAGAGACACGTTGCTAGTGTAAAGTTGGCAGCGTGTTTTTGTTTTATAGATACTTCTATTGATTCTGATTTTTCTATTTAAATTAATCCCAACTTTTAAGCCGACTATTATGTCAGTAAATTCTACGAAAAAATTAGCCCAGGCCATTTACGTTTCTTTGACGGCTTTATCCGTCTTAGCGGTAACCGGTTGTCAGCCGCAAAGCGATGAGACTGGCGATGATAATAAAAGTGCTGAGTCAACCAAACAGATAGCCGATAGTTCAAGAACTGAAGTGATTGAATCACTCGCCGGCGTACCGTATAGCCAACTTGTGACTTTTGATCCGCAAGAGGTTAAGCAGGGCGGTGATACCGGTATTAGTATCACCTCTGCAGAAAGTTACTCTAAGCCGTCCTCTAATATCACGCCGTCACGTAAAGGCGATTTCTTTATTGGCAATGCTTTTTTTAAGCAGCCTTGGGTCGTTGCGCCGGCCAGTACCGACAGTCGAGATGGTCTGGGCGCATTATTCAATGTAGCAGCCTGTCAGTCTTGTCATATTAAAGACGGGCGAGGGCACGCGCCTATGTCGGCTAACGATGATGCGGATAGTTTGTTGATTCGGTTAGCAATGCCTGCGACGACGGCTGAGCAAAAGTCAGCCTTAGAGCAGTCTCAGGTTGAGAAGATTGCCCATGCTGTATACGGTGGACAGTTACAAGACCGCGGTGTGCAAGGAGTGCCAGCAGAGGCAAAAATAGCAGTGAAATGGCAAGATGTGCCAGTGACATTCGCAGATGGTCATATCGAGACGCTGCGACGTCCTAATTTTCAGCTGATCAATCCTGGTTATGGTCCCTTTGATGATGATTTAATGGTATCACCAAGGGTCGCACTACCTATGATAGGTCTTGGCTTATTAGAATATATTCCTGCACAGGCTATTCAGCGTCAGGCAGATGTTGATGATAAAAATAAAGATGGCATCAGCGGTAAATATAACTGGGTAATTGATCCTCAAACTGGCAAGCAAGCATTGGGTAAATTTGGCTGGAAAGCAGGTCAGACCCGCCTTATTACCCAAAATATGAGCGCTTTTAATGAAGATATGGGGCTGACCTCACGCATTCGGCCGATCGAGTCTTGTACTAAAAATCAGCCACAATGCTTAAACGCCACGACCGGCGCTGATGATCAAGGTGATGGCAAGCCGCCGGTTGAAGTCAGTGATGACGTGGCTAAATTTGTTGAGTTTTATACTCAGAATTTAGCAGTTCCTCATCGCCGTAATGCAGATAAAAAGAATGTTCTGGCCGGTAAAAAACGCTTTTATGACATGGGTTGTCAAGACTGCCATACACCGCGTTATCAGCTACCAAAAGGTGATGATAGTCATATTGAGCAGCAAGGTCAGGTGATTTATCCTTATACAGATTTACTGCTACATGATATGGGTGAGGATTTAGCAGACCGTACTGTAGCGGGTAAGCTACCACCAAAAGACGCTCAAGTTGAGTTTTTAGCGACTTCTTATGAATGGCGTACACCTGCATTATGGGGCGTGGGTCTAGCGCAAACCGTAGATTCGCAGGCTACCTTCTTACATGATGGTCGGGCACGTACATTGATGGAAGCGGTCTTATGGCATGGCGGTGAGGCGGCACCGCACAAACAAAAGGTATTGCAGTTAGATAAGCAAGGCCGTGAGGAATTGACCGCCTTCTTAGAGTCATTATAACGACCACTGGATAATAAATAAAAGAAACAGTAAATGGGCGGGGAGTGGATTAATATAAACCACTCCAACCTTGTAAATTGACAACATTAGATTAAGACAATCACTGAGAACACTATGAAAAAACACCAACTGGCAGCCATGGTTTTATCTGCTTTAAGTGCCGGTATATTAATGAGCTGCACTAAGCCTGAAGAAACGCCACAAGAAAATACACGTGCTCAAAACAGTGATAAGAGTACGCATACGGCGACACAAGCGAGTACTGATATCAATAATTCTGCAAATATTCAGAAAATAGAATTATCTGCAGATACCGCAAAAAGCTATCTGACTCAAGTGAATGACCATCAGATATTACCAGCGTATCAAAATGTTTTGCAGCAAAGCCAACGATTAAATGAGTTAGCGACCAAAAGCTGTCAAGCGAGTAGTACGGTTGATAGTGAGCAATTAGCTGCATTACGCGCGCAGTGGCTAGAGCTTGCCAAAGCGTGGGCCAGTGCCGAGGTTGTTAATTTTGGTCCGGCAATGGACAGTATGAGTAACCTTTATATTAATTATTATCCAGATGAGCGCGGGCTTGTGCATCAAGGGGTGATTGACCTAATCGATGCCAATCCTAATCTAACCCCAGAGGAGCTTGCATCAGAGAGCGCCATCGTGCAAGGTATACCTGGATTAGAGGAAGTACTGTATGCTAATGAGACGCTAAGTGCAGGCCAGTGTCAGTATGTGATTAGTGCGAGCGGCGCATTAATAAATCGCTTAGATAATGTGCATCAAGCATGGTCAGAGCAGCCGGATCAGCTATTAGGTATCGATGACTCTGGTGGTATGCTAGGTATGAACCGCTGGATCAACTCTATCTTGGCCTTGGTTGAGACGACTAAGAGCAGCTCATTAGATCAGCCTTTGGGGTTAACGGGTAACAAAAAAGGTCACTTACCTGCCGATGCGGCTGGTCAAAGTCGCGAGATTATCACGGCAAAAGTGGCGGCGCTAAATAAAGCTTTAACCGATCCTGCTCTAGTCGCTATCTTATCTGAAAATAGTCAAGAGACTATAAGCGATCAGATGTCTACTTTATTGGCGGAGATATCAAGTTTATTAGCAGAATTGCCTGAAGATATCGCAGATGCCAATACCGAGCAACAAAAAGCCTTATACGATAAGCTTACTGAACTGACTCAAGTCATTAAACGTCAATTAATGCCAACTCTTGGCGTACAAGTAGGCTTTAACGATACGGACGGCGATTAATATTATGTCGAGTATACAGACACTAAAGGCCGGTGCCAAAACCTTAGCCTTAACGGGTCTAGGTACAGCCGCTTTGGTTGGTGCTCATCATTTGGGACGTAAGCAGTACAATCCCAATGTGCGTTTGCTCGATTATGCGCATGGAATGATGCATCAGATGCGTACGCTACAGGCAAAGGGATTATCTAATAGTGAGTCTGATGTTAGTGTTAGTACTCAACAAGTTGCCCAAACAATTCAGGTAAAAGAGACTGTTGATAATGTTCTGTTGAATAACAATGCACCGTGTTGGGTTAGCGGTGTGGCGGATTTAAATACCAATGCGTTTGCCGTAGTAGGTATCGATGAAACCCGGCAACTTGTTTGGCAAACAACAATGCCAGAACGGGTGCATGACATTCTTATTCAGCCTACACACAGTAGTGAGCCTCTAAAGTTAGATAAGGCTCAACATGTGGCCGTAATGGGGCGTCGTCCTAGTGAGTGGTTTTGGATATTGGATGCTCAAACCGGCACGCTTCTGCACAGTATTCATGCCGAAGAAGGCCGTCATTTTTATGGTCATGCCTGTTATAGTTTAGCGGGTGACTTGTTATACGTCACCGAAAATAACACCGAAGACTTTAGCGGTATTATTGGTGTTTATGACGTTGCTCAAGACTATAAAAAAATCACTGAATTTGCGTCACACGGTATCGGCCCACATGAAATTGTGATGCATCCGGATGGCGAGACCTTGGTGATTGCCAATGGTGGTATCAAAACTGAACGAGCCTCGCGTGAAGAGTTAAATCTCGATAGCATGCAGCCGTCCCTTGCTTATTTGAATCGTCATACCGGTGAATTGCTGGAACAAATATTTCCTGAGCATAATCAGATGAGTGTGCGTCATCTGGCAATGCATGACAGTGGCCGAGTGGCTATCGGCATACAATTCCAAGGTCCACGTCATTTAAGCGTACCGATGGTATTAATGCATAGACGAGGAGAGGCTAATTTTACACCGCTGCAAATCCCTAAACACGATACCAAAGGTTGGCACCGATTCCACCATTACATCGCAAGTGTGGCGATTGATTCAACTCACAATTTATTGTGCGCAACCAGTCCACTAAGCGGCTGTGCATCTGTGTTTGATTTAGATACAGGGCTGCTTATTGACGATACCATGCTTGCTGATTGTGCTGGCGTGACAACAGGGGCTTCAAAAAAAGAACACGAGTCAAATCAAAGGTCACCACAGTTTTTAGTTAGTGATGGACAGGGTCACCTAACCAGTATCCGTATCGAGCGTCAGACAGATGAGCAAGGTAATAAAGTGCCTGTGTTAATGAGTGCGGATAAAGTACATCAGCCGTATGCGTTTGATAATCATCTTACGACTTTAACCATAGCCAATAGTTAGCCGTAATGAGGTTTAATAGCGGTTCATCAAAGACTCAAACGGCAGAGATTTATCATCATCTTGAGCAGATATTGGCAGAGGCAGACATTCAGCTCAATATCACCCGTAAGCGGGTTAAAAATATCAACTTTCGACTAAAGCTGAACCAACTATCTGTATCCGCCCCACATTATGTGAGCGATAAAGACATTGTTGCTGCCTTATCTCGGCGTATCGAGTGGGCGATTACTCAACATGCTAGCCTATTAAAACGTCAGCGTATGCTCGAATCTCAAACGCCAGACATAAGTAGAGATAATAACACTCAATCTGATAATGACTTCGCGCCTATTTATTTGTGGGGAGAGCCGCAAAGTCTGATTATGGGCGAAGCGGAGAGATTGCATTGGTATCGTAGCGAGCTGCAACAGGTGATGCCTCGCCTATTTGCCAAGTGGCAGCCGATTGTCGGCGCTTATGCCAATGAGACACGTATCAAAAAGATGAAAACACGATGGGGCAGCTGTAATACCCGTGCCAAAAGGGTTTGGCTATCGGTCTATTTGCCTGCCTATCCTATAGAATGCACTGAATACGTTATTGTGCATGAATTGTGTCATCTGCATCACGCCAATCACAGTCCAAAATTTTGGGCGGAAGTGGTGCGTTCTATGCCAGATTATAAACGCTGGCATAATAAGTTGGCAGGCAAGTCAGGTGATGTTGATTAGGTCCCTCCAAGGCTTTGCAGTCTTTATTAAAGGCCCTCAAAGTCGACTGGCTAAAAGCTCAATTTCTCGTCTTATATTCTGCTGGGCGATGTGCTCGCACTGATGATAAAAATCTTCAGTAAAGTATAATCGATTACGATTCAAAAACTGTTCGAGTACCGATCTTCTCCCCTCTATAAAGTTATGATTGCTAACATGAGCATACTCAAGCCGAACGAGCTCTGAGTAAGTCTGATAATCTACCCAATCAGCGCCTAGAACAGCCAAATCCATATCCAAAAAGTATTTAGCGTCTTGTGCTGTCAAATTGACTCTATTTTTTGAGTGTGTATCACAACTTTCTATCTGGTGTTTAGCTGTCATCATGATCAGCGTATCAACTTGCTCTACGAGTTTGCTCGATAACTTTAACTGTAGCGACCGCCGGAAATAGTCTGCGCTCTGTCTTTCATTATCAGCCTGAGTTGGGTCATAAATAATATCGTGATACCAAATAGCCAACTCCACCGCAGTCTTATTTTCAATATACTGAGTATAACGATCTAAATTCTGCAGCATATGATAAATATGAGTTAACCGATGATAATATCGATGTGGCTCGTTGTAATGATTTAGTAGCTCATCCCAACGTTTGGTTATCCATGCAGTCTTTTCATCAATATCTAACACTTGTTTATTTGAACCATTATCATCAAAGCCGTCATGAGAGATAGGCTGCAATATTAAGGCCGCAAAGCGGTGCTTAAGTGCTTCAAGAGTGGCTTCACTTAGTTTAGTCATCTGCTCTACCACCTTATGTTGGATTCAATATACCAAATGCTATTTAACCCTTTAAGCTATTACGTAGACGCTTTCTCTAGCGCATCTTTAAAGATTTGACCCAATAGATTTATATCATCAACACGGGCATAATTTAGGCGAGTCACAAAGGCAATGCGGCGGTGTGGTCCTTTTTCAGAAAGTGGTACAGTAGCCACTTCGTTATTTTGATGACGCACTTGTTTTAATGCCATCTCCGGAATGAGGGTAGTCCCCATGCCAGCGAGTGCCATTTGAATCAGCGTATTTAAACTGGCATCAGAGAAATTAGACTTAAACTCATCACGGTCAAATGAGCAGACAGACAGCGCCTGATCGGTTAAGCAGTGTCCTTCACCCAATAGCATCAGTTTGGCTTGGCTTAGTTCCTCAGCGCTAATGGTCTCAAGCTTGGCCAAAGGGTTATCATTTGGGAAAATAGCAAAGAAATCTTCTTGCCAAAACTCAAAGGTATGCAGACCGTCAACGGCATAAGGCAGGGCAATAATCGCTGTATCAATATGACCGTAACGCACTTGCTCAAGCAGACGCTCAGTTTGACGTTCTACCACTGTCATACGAAAGTTAGGATATTGCGTCTTTAGTTCGGGCAATACTTTAGGTAATAAATAGGGTGCAATCGTTGGAATCATGCCGACTGTCATAGGATAGGCAAGCGGTGTTTGATGACTGTGAGCACGTGTGGTTAAATCGTGTATTTCAGAAAAAATACGCTGCGCACGAGTCAAAATCTCCTCGCCGATCGGGGTAATCAAAACTTGTTTGTTATTACGCTCAAAGATTTGAGTATCGAGCTGCTTTTCAAGCTCTGCAATACCTAAGCTTAAAGCGGATTGAGAGATATTGCATTCTTCTGCAGCTCGTTTAAAGTGACGATGTTTAGCGACAGCGATAGCAAATTCTAATTGTCTTAAAGTAATCATTTTTTAATCTCTAATAGATGTTTTAATAGTAAAAGCAGTTTGATAGGGTTTTTAATCGGTTCTTATTATTGGCAGTTAAAGATAAGGTGTTGAAATTTACGGTTCGACTCGCATATATTTAGTAATCAAGTTAATAAGAGTAGCGAGTCTTTAATGATATTGTCATAAGCATAATAAAATAGATTTTATGTTTTATAAAATAAAACATCAAGTTAAAATGTTTAAACTAGATTAAACCACTATCTTTGTTAAAATACATCTTGTAGTTAGCCAATAACTTTTACAATCAATAACATCATATTTCTGTCATGGCAATATGATAGGTTATACTGGATTTAGAAAGTTTTAGTCAGTCATATAATAATCATTTTTAGTTAAACCCACCAATAAAAAAGGAGCCAAAAAATGGCGTCAATTATCAATCAAGAAATTCCTGAGTTTTCAGCTGAAGCGTTCGTTAACGGTGAGTTCAAAACCATCACTTCAGACGATGTTAAAGGTAAATGGGCTATCTTCATGTTCTATCCAGCAGACTTTACATTTGTTTGCCCAACTGAACTTGAAGACATGGCAGCTCAGTACGAAGAGCTTAAAGGCCTAGGTGTTGAAGTATACTCAGTTTCAACGGACACTCACTTCACGCATAAAGCATGGCATGATTCTTCAGAAGCTATTGGTAAAGTTAATTTCCCAATGATTGGCGATCCAACTGGTCGTATCACTCGTGGCTTCAACGTAATGATTGAAGAAGATGGTCTTGCAGAACGTGGTACGTTCGTAGTAGACCCAGACGGTAAGATTCAGGTTGCTGAAATCCATGCTGGCGGCATCGGCCGTAGTGCAAAAGACTTAGTTCGTAAAGTGAAAGCAGCTCAGTACGTTCGTGAAAACGACGGTGAAGTTTGCCCAGCAGCTTGGGAACAAGGTCAAGAAACGCTTAAACCAAGCCTAGATCTAGTAGGTAAAATCTAATTTTTCTTCTTTAATATAAAAGAAAGATTAGCTTAAATCTTAAAAAGCTCCGCTATTTATTTAGTGGGGCTTTTTTTATATCTTATAAGAATGTCGAGTATAAAAAGAAAGGCCATACCCACTAATATTATCATATAGGGTATGGCGTTTTTCTGGTTTAACCCGTTAAATAGTGGCCTATATTATAGGTCAATATCAATGGTGTTAGAGGCATTGCTCTGATTGCTGATCTTCTTAGTATCAATCTCTTTGGATACTTCAAGAATAGTAGTCTGATTAGATTTATCTAAGTATTTTTGCGCTTTATCGACCTCAGTAGTTAAGGTGTCTACCGTTTGCTTCATATTATCAAGCGCTTGAATCTTATAGTTGCTAATCATGTCCATGGTTTCATAGACGTTATTAAACGCATTTTGCAGTTTATCAAGCTCAATAGTACTATTAGTCGCTTGTTCATGAATTTCTGTGGATTGACGTTTCATCATTGCAGAAGTTGATTCAATCAAGCTACTGGTTGTTTTGTTAAGCGCCGTAATCTGATCAAGTACCAGCTTCTGATTGGTCATAGCTTGAGCAACAACAACAGCAGTACGTAATGCAGATACCGTAGTTGTGGTCGCACGGTCCACACCTTTAATAAGCTCTAAGTTGTTTTTGCGAATGGTATCTAAGGCTAAATAACCCTGAACGTTTACTGCTAGCTGGGTTAAAAAGTCAGTATTTTTCTGACGCACATAAAACAGCATCTCTTCTTTAATAATGCGTGCCTTTTCAGGATCCGTCGCTTCAATCTGATATACCTTTTGTTCCAACTGCTCGTCAATTTTTTTACCGACATAAATATATTGACGGATTTGCTGCATAAGATT
This sequence comes from Psychrobacter sp. CX16, assembly GCF_057396245.1. Lineage (NCBI taxonomy): Bacteria > Pseudomonadati > Pseudomonadota > Gammaproteobacteria > Moraxellales > Moraxellaceae > Psychrobacter > Psychrobacter sp. CX16. The sequence goes on along the minus strand of NZ_JBXYJF010000027.1, from coordinate 4,901 downwards.
CCACATATTGACTTTTTCTTGCTCAATCATGGCGTTGTCTTTTAGCAGTTCGTCTTTACCGTTATATAGACTGGTTACGACCGCATTAATATGCGATTGCGCCGATTCATATTGACGAAAATAATCTTGAACCTTATTACCTAGCGGAATTAAGCCAAACAGTTTACGTGAGCTGGTTAGCTGTTTTTTACTAGGATCTAAATCCTCAACAATACCGCGCAACTCAGTTAATGACTTGGCGATGGGAGAGTTATCGAACAAGCCTTTATCTAAGCTTTTGGCGGGCAGCTCAAGCATACGGTTTGATACCTGAGCCGACTCGCGGATTTCTTTGTTACCTAGATTATGAATCGATTGCACATTTTCTTTAAACTCATCGCTTTGCACAGGATTAGTCAATACGTGATTCACAAAAGCATCAACTTTGGCGTCGAGCTCAGGAATTTGATTAGAATCAAGTTTAACAATCTGATCCGCTTCACTGGTTGGGACTTCTTTTACCGGCTCAGGCGGCGTTAAGCTAATAGATGGGGTACTGGCGTTTTCTGGTGGTGTCAATTCTTGCATTGAAAATCATCCTTTAGTTTTAATGTTCAATTTCAAATATAGAGTCTTTATTGTAATTAGCGTTACCGCTTTTATAGACTCGCTTATAATTAGCTATATAGTTTCTAATAACTCTATGTTTCTAATAACTCTGTATTGTCTAAATAGTACAAGAAAGCAGGGCTTGATGATATTAGATAAAAGTAAATAAAACCAAACCAATACGCAGGCATAAAAAACCACCAATTTGCAATGACAAATTGATGGTAGCGTTCGATTGTGTCATTAATCAACTATCAATGACGGTCAACCAAACTTATAACGCATTAAAAATAGCGTTGAACTATTATTTTTTACGAGTTGGGCCAAGCAACATACCCATTTGACGGCCTTCCATCTTAGGATGTTGCTCAACATTTGAGAGTTCAGCGGTATCTTCGATGATACGCTCAAGCTGCTGACGGCCAAGGTCTTGGTGAGCCATTTCACGGCCACGGAAACGAATCGTTACCTTCACTTTGTCTTGGTCTTCCAAGAAGCTGATGATTTTACGCAATTTAACTTGGTAATCTGCTTCATCAGTACTTGGGCGCAATTTCATCTCTTTAAGCTGAGTTTGCTTTTGGTTCTTTTTCGCCTCTTTCGCCTTTTGCTTTTGGTCATACAAGTAACGCTTGTAGTCCATAATCTTACAAACAGGCGGTTTAGCATCCGGTACCAATTCAACCAAATCTAGATTGTCATCACGAGCCGCTTGACGGGCTGTTTCAATGTCGACAACGCCCATCTGTTCGCCGTCTTCTTTTACTAGGCGAACTTCTTTTTGCTGAATCTCTTCGTTGATGTTCAAACGGTTTGACTGTTTAATAGGTATTACTCCTCATCAGTTTTTGTTGTTAGTCGACCCTTTTGGGCGACAGCTTTCTGTACTAATTCAATAAAGTCAGCCACAGACATCACGCCAAGGTTTTCGCCTTCACGTGTGCGTACGTTTACTTGTCCTGACTCAACTTCTTTATCCCCTAATACTAGCATATAGGGGATACGTTCTAATGTTCTTTCTCGTATCTTAAATCCAATCTTTTCATTACGCAAGTCACTAATAGCACGCAGGCCTGCATTTTTAAGCTCGCTCACCACATTTTCACAAGCAGGAGCTTGTTTGTCTGTGATATTCATAACCACAACTTGCTGCGGCGATAACCATACAGGCATCCAACCAGCATAATGTTCGATTAGCATACCCAAAAAGCGCTCAAATGAACCTAAGATAGCGCGGTGCAACATAACTGGTGTGTCACGTTCGCCATTCTCGTTAATAAATTCTGCGTCTAAGCGTTTTGGCAAATTAAAGTCTAACTGCAATGTACCGCATTGCCATACACGGCCAATTGAGTCACGTAAGCTAAACTCAATTTTAGGACCATAGAAAGCACCTTCGCCTTCTTGTAGTTCCCATTCAAGACCCGCATCATCAAGCGCTTCTGCCAGCGACTTTTCGGCCGCATCCCAAAGCTCATCGGCACCCACACGCTTTTCAGGGCGAGTTGATAGCTTCATTTCAATATTATCGAAACCGAAGTCTTTATAAACGTCTAAGGTCAGCTTAATAAAGTCAGACGCTTCTTTACCAATTTGTGCATTGGTACAAAAGATATGTGCATCATCTTGCGTAAATCCGCGTACACGCATGATGCCATGTAGCGCACCAGACGGCTCATTACGATGGCACGAACCAAATTCTGCCAAACGCAGTGGTAGGTCACGATACGATTTTAAGCCTTGGTTAAAGACTTGCACATGACAAGGGCAGTTCATTGGCTTGATGGCGTAGTCACGGTTTTCACTGTGTGTGGTAAACATATTTTCAGCATAGTTATCCCAGTGACCCGACTTTTCCCACAAACCTCTATCGACAATTTGTGGTGTCTTAATCTCAAGATAGCCATTATCTTGCTGTACTTTACGCATATACTGCTCAAGCACTTGATAAATGGTCCAGCCATTTGGATGCCAAAACACCATACCCGGCGCTTGCTCTTGCAAATGAAACAGATCTAGTGCCTTACCAATCTTACGGTGGTCACGTTTTTCAGCCTCTTCAATACGCTCAATATAGGCTTTTAGATCTTTTTTATCCGCCCATGCAGTACCATAAATGCGCTGAAGCTGTTCGTTCTTGGCATCACCGCGCCAGTAAGCACCGCTCATTTTCATAAGCTTAAATACTTTTAAGAAACGCGTGTTCGGCACGTGTGGGCCACGGCACATATCGACGTATTCTTGATGATGATATAAGCCGAGCTCTTTTTCTTCTGGCATCTCTTCAATCAGTTTGAGCTTATAATCCTCACCGCGCTCTTCAAAGATTTTAATCGCTTCATCACGAGGCGTCATCTTTTTGATAACGTCATAGTTTTGCTTAATCAGCTCTGCCATGCGCTTTTCAATAGCGGCCATGTCATCCGGTGTAAATGGCTTTTCACTATAGATGTCATAATAAAAGCCTTCTTCAATCACCGGACCGATGACCATTTTCACATCTGGGTACAGCTGCTTCACCGCATGACCTAGCAAATGCGCACAAGAGTGACGAATAATATCCACACCGTCGGCATCTTTTGGGGTCACAATTTCAACTTTAGCGTCATGGGTGATTGGGTCACTTGCATCAACAAGTTTGCCGTCTACACGTCCTGCGATCGTTGCTTTTGCAAGGCCAGGGCCAATGCTCTCAGCCACTTGCATGACTGAAGTCTCACCTTCAAACTCTTTGACACTGCCATCAGGCAAAGTAATTGCAACCATAATCTAAAATCCAAATTATTTATAATATAAATTAAAATTCATCACCATTATAATTGTGACGAAAATAACAAACACAACCATTAAAACAGAAAAACCGACCTCAAAGCCAGTTTATAAGTCGTCATTCATCCTATTATAAAGGATTTTTTATCCGTTTTTATAGCTATTCCTGCTTTTCGCTACTATCTACATAAGTGAATGACGCGATGGCTTAGTTTGGCAAGTCTCCTGCTTCGCGAGCCTAGCCAAACTAACCTATCGTACCTCATTCGCTCATGTAGTATATCCGCTGCAATCAGGGCTAGCGGCAACATCGTGTTCTTGCTACTATCGTCTGTGCTATGAAGGTTATCTTATTGAAAAAGACTGATTAGAGTTAAGAGCTCATTTAGAATAATTAGCAATTTAAATAGCACATTACAACTAGAACCAATGTTTTAGTTGTTTAGAAGGGGGTGGCATGTTTTGTTAATTACTCAAAGAAAAGAGCTTTTGTTAAAGGTGGTATGGTTTTTAGTGATGGCAGGCGTCATGTATTGCAGAATATATGATTACCTTTCAAGATACGAAGCGTTAGCGCTCTTTGTCATCTATACATTAATACATGTACTGGTTATTGAAAGGCTAGTACTTGGCAAAATAAAGATAGCGAATAAGAAATGAAGTCGAACAAGAAAAGTCGTAACGAGAAGAGCAATAAAAAATAGCCATTAGCTAGGTTGCATAGTACTTAGTGTCAAATACTTATTAATACCTTATTCTCTCAACTCTTGATATAGGCTGTGGCTTTGGCCCAGCATTTTTGGTTAAAGGTCTTGATTTGATAGTTTAATAGCACCGGCGTACATTGAATTATGATGAGTTGAGAACGGGGTTATTAATAGTTTTTAACATTAGTCTCTAAATACGAAGCGTGTGCTGTAGCAGCGAAACCCACGGTTTATATTTCAAATTAAAGCGTATATCTTAATGAAACGTTGACGATAACTATGACCTACAATAGGTGAACTAGAATTAGCTGAGCGGGTAGTTAATAAGATTTGTACCTTTTGAATATCTCAAATCAAAACAATACTCTATTGTTGTTTAAATAATTCTCCCACCCGATAGACCCTGCTCTAATAGTCTATATAATACGCTACCTGTTCAAGAGAAAGCCTAGCGTAAGCGAAGCGGATAAAGAATTAAAAACTTTAAAAAAGCTCTTGACTAAATAATTAAAGCGTCTATAATACGCACCTCATCGGGACAACGAGATTGCCAATTGAAAGGTTGGATTCAAGTTACCTGAATGAAACGAATTAGAACAAAAGCTTGACAGGAATCGAAAAAGTGATATACTGGATGGCTCGCTAAGTAAGAACGCAAATTGCTTAAACTTATCTTAGTGTTAAACTTACCGCGGATGACGCGATAAGTCAACTATTTAAAAGCTAAAATCAAAGAACAACTTGTGTGGATTTTTGCTGATTTAGGATGCTAAAAATTAAAGTTGGGGCTATCTCTTATCGGGGTAGTGACTAACTATAAAAATTATCATTCTTTAA
>NZ_JBXYJF010000026.1:0-49973 GCF_057396245.1 Psychrobacter sp. CX16 | reverse complement strand
GCTCTTTGGCGGTGTATTCCAGTCTAATGTACCATGTTTCCTAAGCCAAGTTAGGACGGTACTACGTCCTTGTATGCCATAGTGCTTTTGGGCTTGTTTGTAGGTCATGTCGCCTTTTTCTACTTGCCCTACCACAGCTAATTTAAAGCCGAGTGTGTAATCTTTCTGTGTTCGTTTAATCCTTGATCTTTCTGCTTTGTCCATTTATAAGCTTCCTTTTCGTAAACTTATTTTAGGACGGGACAGTAACGATAAAAAAGCCCTCTATTAAATAGAGGGCTTTTTGGGCTATTTTTAAGCGGCTAGTTCCACAGGCTGCTTTAAGAGAGCATAAACGACAGTTTATTTAGCGAATCTGTCTAAGATGGTCTTATTCCATAGGACTTCGCTTGAGTGCTCAATTTTTGCGCAATATCTTGAAAGCACAAACAACCAATCTGATAAGCGGTTTAATAGCTTAAGCGCGCTTGGCGAAATAGCATCTGGATTATCCGATTTTAGACGCACACCTTGGCGCTCAGCACGGCGACAGACGGTGCGGGCAATGTGCACTTGGCTAACCAACGTTGAGCCTGCTGGCAAGATAAAGTCTTTCAGCGCAGGAAGCTGTTTGTTTAATACATCAATCTCACTTTCAATCCAATCGATATGCGCCTCATCAATGCCTTTGTACTCAGGCATCGCAAGCTCGCCACCCACATTAAATAGTAAGTGCTGAACAATACTGATAGTCTGTAAGATATCGTCTAACGATGAATTGCAGTCTGCAACACCTTTATCAGCTAACGTGTTGGCATATGCGGCTATCATACCGATATGTGCGTTTAGCTCATCCACATCGCCCATGACCACAAAAGTTTGGTCGGCTTTACTGGCGCGGTCGCCATTGGCAAGGCCAGTTGTGCCATCATCGCCGGTGCGAGTGTAGATTTTAGTGAGTCGGTTACCCATGGGTGTTTCTCCAAGATTGTTCGGTAATTAGCCGGTTAATTGTCTGACCGCTAGGGGTCTATTTTATAGTGATTATTAGGGTCTGTTGAACATTCAAATATTAGGACTGCTGATAGCTAAAATTGTTCCAAACTAGGCGTAAACCGATGATAATGTCTAGACCTTAGCTAGGTTTATAACAACGTTTGGGGCAATTTTAGCAACAGCCTTTGCCAGTTCCACATTTAAATATTCAACAGACACTAAGGTATATAGACGGTTTGTGGCGGTTATTCATTAAAGGGTCTATAGTATAGGAATATAGGGTTTACAATAGGGACTTAAATTATCAAAGCTTTATCAACGAGCTGAGTCTTCTTTATCTGACTACGTAAGCTATCATACTCTATGGCCATGAAATATAGCAATTTTAGGCAAGCTTAGGTAAGATGACTCTCACAAAATACAGGCTTTATTATCCATTATATGTCTTGTTATCAATAACGAATGCCTCATATTTAGAGCATCGTTTAATAAAAACAATTGTCTTAATCTTCAGTCAGTTAAATTTAAGGTTTTCAATATGTCCGCAGATGCCAAAATAATTCTAATCTCTGAGCCATTAGCGCAGCAAATAGCAAAAAATCAGGCCGCGCTCAAAATATACGATTCGATGACGACCAAAAAGCGCAAATTTGAGTCATTAGAGGCCGGCAAAGTGGGCATGTACGTGTGTGGTATGACGGTTTATGACTATTGCCATATCGGCCATGCCCGTGTCATGGTTGCCTTTGACGTGATTACTCGCTGGATGCGTCATTTGGGTTATGACGTAACCTATGTGCGCAATATTACTGATATTGATGACAAGATTATCGCCCGCGCGAATGAGAATGGAGAAGCGATTGGTGAATTAACCACCCGGTTTACCAAAGCCATGCACGAAGATGCGGCGGCTTTAGGTTGTATGGATCCTGATTTTGAGCCACGCGCTACCGATCATATCGATGATATGCTGACTATGATTGGCACGCTTGAGCAAAAAGACCATGCTTATGCTGCGTCTAATGGCGATGTGTATTATGCCGTTGAGTCATTTGATGGCTATGGTAAATTATCTAAGCGTAAGCTTGAGGACTTACAAGCAGGCTCACGTGTCGATGTTGATAACGACAAAAAGAATCCGTTTGACTTTGTGCTTTGGAAAGCGGCCAAAGCGGGCGAGCCGCAGTGGGAATCAAACTGGGGTGGCGGACGTCCAGGTTGGCATATTGAATGCTCAGCGATGTCAACAAAGTGTTTAGGCGACAGCTTTGATATTCATGGCGGTGGTCATGACCTACAATTCCCGCACCATGAAAATGAGATTGCACAATCGGAAGCGGCAACTGGATGCACCTATGCCAAAAACTGGATGCACGTCGGCTTTATTAACGTCGATGGTGAGAAGATGTCTAAATCTTTGGGCAACTTCTTCACCATTCGCGATGTGATGGAAACCTTCCATCCAGAAACCATTCGCTTCTTTATTTTATCGAGCCATTATCGCAGTCAGGTGAACTTCTCTGATGCAGCATTAAAAGAAGCGCATTCTGGTCTAACCCGTATCTATCAAGCATTAAAAGCAGCCGATGCGGTATTGGCCGATGTGAATCTAAACAGCGCCGATATTGATGCTAATCAAGCACAATATGTCGCTGACTTTATTCAGGCCATGAACGATGACTTTAATACTTCTTTGGCGTTAAGCGTGCTATTTAGCTTAGCCAAAGAAGTGAATAAACTGGCACGTGAAGTGGGCTCTGATGAAACAGCAGCACAATTAAAAGTATTAACCCAGACCCTTCGCGATTTAGCAGGCGTGCTCAATCTAGGTCAATTAAATCCGACTGAGTTTTTGCAAGCACAAATCGGTGCAGCAGCAGAAGGTCAACTAAGTGATTCGGAAATTGATGCTCTCATTCAAGAGCGTCTAGATGCCAAAGCCAATAAAGACTTTGCCCGTGCTGATGCAGTCCGTGATCAACTACAAAGCGCTGGTATTGAGCTTGAAGATGGCAAAAATGGTACTACGTGGCGCCGTACTTAATCGGCTCGGTTAAAATGTGAACCATTTAAGACTTTCATTCTTTAAATAGTCCGGTTAAGATTTAGACCGTTGAAAGGTTGGTTAACTAGCCTGCTCACTTGTGGGGCAGGCTTTTTTATAACAATTTTTATTAAGGCGCATTATTTTATCTAAATGGGTATGGCGCCGTATGAACTTATTAAGCAGCAGATAGCAGCAGTAGATAGCAAAGGTAGGTATGGATACTCATTTAAAGCCAGTCGAAAATAGCCAAACCTCGCGCGTTAATCGCATGCCAACATGGGTAGTAGTCCTGTTGCTAACGATGATGACGATTACTGGATTATCTGCCGCTAACGCTGAGGTCAGCGCTGCACAAGGTAGCTCAGATAATGAGAGTTTGGTATCTACTTCACGGGCTGATAATACCTACACAGATGCTGATACTATTAGCGAGCAACCCGAGACCTTGGTTGGTTATATTAAGCAACAAATCAAGGAAGAGGGCGAAAAGGAGACGCGGTATCCTACCCGTAAACTTCAAGCCAATACAGAGTTAACTGGTGAATATAATGAAGCTTATTATGTGGTTAATGAGCTAAACACTGGCCTACCGACACCTGCCATCCCGCCCAATCTAGAGACACCACTGGCCACGTTAGAGTTTTTTAATACCGCCAATCTACAAAATGATTTCGCTCTGGCAGCCTACGCTCTTAATCTCAATTCAATTGCCGACACCCAACAGGTTAACCTCGCTTCAGAATTGGTCAGAAAGCTTGATTATCTATTAACTGAAAAAGATTTGTACGTTTTCGATGAAATGCCAGATCGGGCAGATGGATTGGTTGAACCGTCGATAGGCAGTAATAATCCTATTCATGGGGTGCCAAGACGTTCAATTAAGCTTGGCTCTATCGATTATAAAAATCGCAGTGTGCCGATTCATTTAGAGCGAGTTAAAGTAGAAGGTCAAGCACCAGTTTGGGTGTTTTCATCACAGACGGTGATGAATATCGAAGCTTTGTATGATATTCACAAACCCGCTCAATTTGAGCGTTATTTGCCAGACTGGTTGTCTATAGAGATTTTCAGTCTAAAACTGTGGGAAATATTCGGCATCCTGCTGTTTATGGTGCTGACCATGGGACTTGGTCTGATGATGAGTAAGGGCGCAGCCAAGCTAACCAAAGCCTACTCTGATAAAAAGCTAAAAGAGGGCGGGCATGATGAGCTGTCCTTACAAGGTAGAGGTGTTACCGACTTATTTAGCAAAATTACGGCTCCGTTAACCGTCTTTATTAGCTTTTCAATGATGTTTGCCTTGGTATCAGGCAGCTTCCCTAAAATAGATGCCATGGCAACCTCGCTGCGGCCTATTATTTGGATTGGACTGGTAATAAGTGCCTTATGGTTGGGTATTCGCACCATTAACTTTTTTGCCAACCGTTATCAAGATTATCAAATTGATGCGCTTGATGATGAAGAGTTTATTATTCGCCGCGAGCGCATGACCTATGTGTCCATATTCAGACGGATTTTTATCTTTGTGATTGTTATGGGCGGCTTTTGGATCAGTCTAGCGGAGTTCACTGATTTAGAAGGACTTGGTAAAACCTTATTAACCTCAGCAGGTATTGCCGGTGCAGTAATCGGTATTGCAGCGCAGCCGACACTGGGTAATATTATTGCAGGGTTTCAAGTCGCGGTTACTCAGCCGGTACGTATTGGTGATACTGTGATGATTGACGGTATTTGGTCTGAAGTTGAGGATTTAAGATACACCTATGCGGTGCTGCAAACATGGGATAACAGACGCTTAATTGTGCCTATGAAGCACTTCGTGACAGAAATTATAGAAAACTGGTCGCACACCACTACCAGTCAAACGTATGCGGTTTATCTATACGTGGATTACGGTGCAGATATTGAGGCGATTAAACAGAAGTTTATTGAATTTACCAAGGCCAATGAGCTTTGGGATAATGAAACTGAGCCTGACCTTCAGGTAACTGACGTGACTGAAAGTACCATTAAGCTGCGCGGTAAAGTCAGTGCTCAAGGCCCGCTTGATGCGTGGGACTTAAGCTGTGATGTACGCAGACAGATGCTGGATTACTTAAATAACGAGCAAGGCGACTACTTGCCAACTGATCGTATTACATTATCGCCAAGAGCTCAGTAAAATAAACGCATTGAAATAACCAATAGATGCCCTTATATCAATACAAATTAACAGGATACCTAACCGATGGTTGGGTATATGATAAATAGATAATAATTTGTATTACCACCAGTTATGGATGGTTACATTTCAATTACTTAGCAGTGCTAACCGGATGAATTCAGTAACTCACATGACTGAATATTTTGTTATAATACGCTGCTAATTTCTCCCAGCCAAGAGGTTTGTATGTTGCGAATCGTAGATGATGCCCTAACTTTTGATGATGTATTACTCCTGCCAGCATATTCTAATGTGCTTCCTAAGACTGCGTCATTAACCACCCGTTTGACCGAAGATATCAGTCTTAATCTACCGATTATTTCAGCAGCTATGGACACCGTAACTGAGTCTGAAATGGCCATTACTATGGCACAGCTCGGCGGTATGGGGATTGTGCATAAAAATATGGATATCGACCGTCAGACAATGCAAGTACGCCGCGTGAAGAAATTCGAAGCGGGTACTGTTGTTGATCCTATCACGGTAACGCCGGATATTAGTGTTGGCGAGCTATTGCGCATCACTCATGAAAATAATATCTCTGGTGTACCGGTTGTGGAGTCAGGCAGCGGACAGGTGGTAGGTATTGTGACTCATCGTGACGTGCGTTTTGAGACCAATCACAACCAGCCTGTTAGCAATGTTATGACGCCGCAAGATAAGCTTGTGACCGTTAAAGAAGGTGAGAGCAACGAGAATATCAAAAAATTGCTTCACGAGCACCGTATCGAAAAGGTATTGGTTGTTGATGATAACTTTGCCCTAAAAGGCATGATTACCGTTAATGATTTCAACAAAGCAGAAAACAACCCAAATGCTTGTAAAGACTCACAAGGTCGTTTGCGTGTTGGTGCTGCGGTTGGTACCGGTGCTGATACAGAAGCACGCGTTGAGGCCTTAGTAGAAGCCGAAGTTGACGTGATTGTTGTGGATACAGCGCATGGTCATTCAAAAGGCGTGATTGATAAGGTTGCTTGGGTTAAAAAGAACTACCCACACATTCAAGTTATCGGCGGTAACATCGCCACTGGTGATGCCGCATTAGCATTGCGTGACGCTGGCGCTAACGCTGTGAAAGTAGGTATTGGCCCAGGTTCAATTTGTACCACTCGTATTATCGCAGGCGTTGGTGTACCGCAAATCTCTGCAATTGATAACGTGGCATCCGCTCTTAAAGACAGTATTCCACTAATCGCTGACGGCGGTATCCGCTTTTCAGGTGATATGGCAAAAGCCATCGTTGCAGGCGCATCATGCATCATGGTTGGTTCATTATTAGCCGGTACAGAAGAAGCGCCAGGTGAAGTTGAGCTATTTCAAGGCCGATACTACAAAGCATACCGCGGTATGGGTAGTTTGGGGGCAATGTCTGGCTCTAATGGTTCATCTGACCGTTACTTCCAAGACGCCAAAGACGGTGTTGAGAAATTAGTACCAGAGGGTATCGAAGGCCGTGTGCCTTACAAAGGCCCAGTTAGCGGTATTGTAAACCAAATGATAGGTGGCTTACGCTCATCAATGGGTTATACCGGTTCTGCTACCATCGATGAGATGCGTACTAAGCCACAGTTCATTAAAGTGACTTCTGCGGGTATGAAAGAGTCTCACGTACATGACGTGCAGATTACCAAAGAAGCACCGAACTATCGCGTACAATAAGTCGTCATATATACTATTGCAGTTTACTTAATAAATAAGTTTTAATATAAAAAAGACCAAAAGGAACTCCCTTTTGGTCTTTTTTATATCCATAACAAAAAACAGCCTACATCCGATTTTTATATCGTTCCTTAGCCATTTACATGAAGTCAAACTACTTTAAATATTAGCCAACTTTATGTCATTGCATGTTCATCTATCTTTCACCTCAGTTTCATAAACCTTCTATAAATTAATTTCTTTCGGTCATGTTGTTCAATTTAATAGAACTGAGGACGTATATGTCAATTAATTCACTTTTGTCTTATTCAGAAAAATCTATATTACAAATTTCAACTTTTAAAGGTAGTTGGTTAAAGTTAATTGTTAGTTCGCTATTGTCTATAGCCATTATAATAATTTCAGTGACCTTGGTTGGATGTGGTAGTGATAGTGATGAGCAGAAGTATATTGAAGCACAAAAGGTTCCTAATAGCAGTCCTGATAATGGAAATCTAAATTGTTCATCAAAAAATATGGACTGTGCACCTTAAAGCGATATTTTAGATGTAAATAGAGTGTATAAATTCCCTCATACGCTGCAAACTATACAATCGATAAAACTAAAAAATATTATAAGAACATAAGGAGTCTTTATGTGCCTTGATCGTCGATCTTTTATAAAAGGTTCAGGTATTGCAGGTCTGTCTGCGGCTACCATTGCATCTATGCCATTATCAATCCAAAAAGCACTCGCTATACCAGCTAACAATAAGACTGGTACTATTATGGATGTTGAGCATGTGGTTATTCTAATGCAGGAAAACCGATCTTTTGATAACTATTTTGGTACTTTAAAAGGTGTACGTGGATTTGGTGATAGATTTACCATTCCTCAAAGTAATAAGCGAAGCGTATGGGAACAATTAGATAAAAATGATCAACCAGTTCTTCCATACCATCTTAATCAGGCAGAAGGAAATGCACAGCGGGTTTCGGGTACGCCTCACAGTTGGGTTGATGCTCGTGATGCATGGGACAAGGGGCGAATGAGCCACTGGGCAAAATATAAAGAACCACACTCAATGGCCTATTATGAACGTCAAGAGGTTTCCTTTCAGTTCGCTCTGGCTGAAGCATTTACTGTATGTGACGCTTATTACTGTTCATTACATGGTGGTACTAATGTCAATCGTTTATTTTTCTGGACAGGTACTAACGGGGCAAATACAAACCCACCACAAATTGTAGTTAACAATTTTTGGGACTCCCTTCAACCAGGTACAACGGGTGGAGGCTTCACTTGGAAAACCTATCCTGAAAGATTAGAAGAAGCGGGAGTAAGTTGGAAGGTGTATCAAAATATGCCTGATAACTTTACGGATAATTGTTTGGTTGGTTTTGAGCAATATCGACTTGCTAATATTGATTCTGGTAAACCTGTCTATCATGATGATAGTGAGGGGTATGTTGCTCCAGCTTACGATAAAAATGATGATAATAATGCGCCATTATATAAAGGTATTGCGAACACTATGCCTGATGGTGGATTTTTACAAACATTCAAAGAAGATATAATGAATAATCAGTTGCCACAAGTGTCATGGATAGTCGCACCTGCTGCATATTCTGAACACCCAGGCCCTTCGAGTCCTGTGCAAGGTGGTTGGTATACACAAGAAATTCTGGATGCATTAACTACAAACCCTGATATATGGAGTAAAACGGCGTTTATTATTAACTTTGATGAAAATGATGGTTTCTTTGATCATATGCCTCCGCCTTGCCCGCCTTCCATAGAGTATAATAAAAAGTATGGAAAAACGACCCTTGATGAAACAAAATTATCTGTTGAATATTATAACAAGCTTCCAGTAGCGGAAGCCTTGTTTGATATGCCACCACCAGATAATGATGTATATGGACCTGGCCCTAGAGTCCCTGCTTACGTAGTATCACCATGGAGCCGAGGTGGCTGGGTAAACTCTCAAAACTTTGACCACACATCTATACTGCGTTTTTTAGAGGCACGTTTTGGTGTAAAAGAAACCAATATATCACCTTATCGACGTGCAGTATTTGGTGATTTAACGTCAGCTTTTAATTTTAGTAACCCAAACAATGATAAACTTCCAGTATTAGACGGTCGACATACCAAAACTTCTGCTGATAATATACGTGCTAATCAAGAATTATTAAAACAGATACCACAGCCAGACATGCCAATGTTACCAACTCAAGAAAAGGGTTACCGACCTTCTCGGGCGCTTCCTTATCGTCTACACACTAGCGCCAGATTAAAAGGTAGTAACATAGGGTTAGTCTTTGCAAATACCGGAGAGGCTGCTTGCGTATTCCATGTTTATGATAGACTAGCATTGAACTTGCCACCACGACGCTATATGTTAGAAAGTAATACACAGCTTAATGATATTTGGCAAGCAGATAGACAAGGTAACTATGATTTGTGGGTTTTGTCTGCAAATGGATATCATAGACATTTCGTTGGGAATGTTAATGAAGCGAATGCAGAAATACGGGTTTGTTACGATATTTGTAGCGGTGATGTGTATGTGGATATTATTAATAAATCCGATAGAGAGTTAACATTTAACATTAACGACAATGCTTATTTTAATCGTGAAATTATCTCTATAACTGTAGCTGCTAATGGCGAGAAACAGCAATACTTTGATTTAGCTAAAAGTGGACGTTGGTATGATTTTAGCGTGAATATGGTGCAAAGTAGGCAGTGGTCACGTCGCTTTGCAGGGCGGGTAGAAACAGGAGAGGATGGTATTAGCGATCCAGCAATGGGACAGGGTTAAATTTACGGATAATAAGACGCTTATTGATATTTATAAGGCTGTTCTTAATTTTATATGCAGCGATTTATGTTTTTTAAATTAAATCCACTACCTATTAATCGCAGTGCTGACTCAGATAGATTTACAAAATATTTGAGTTTAAATTAGCCTGCTATTTGTATAAGTTAAATATTGATTTAAGCGAAGTAAAAGACCAAAAGAGAATATCTTTTGGTCTTTTTTTTGTAGTATATTAGGGGAATGTTTTTTATATAAAACTATATGATTTATTTGTCATAATTTGAGGTGTTTATGAGTTATTTTGGTACAGATGGTATTCGTGGTCTTTTTGGTAAGTTTCCAATCACACCTGATTTTGTTTTAAAGCTTGGTTATGTGACGGGTCAAGTCTTGGTAGAAAAGAACCCAAATCCAAAGAAAAAACCAAGTGTGGTGATAGGAAAAGACACGCGTTTATCGGGTTATGTTATCGAAGCAGCTCTACAAGCAGGATTCAACTCAGCAGGCGTTGATGTACATATGATTGGCCCGTTGCCGACGCCTGCTATTGCCCATTTAACACGCAGTTTTCATGCCAATGCGGGTGTGGTAATTTCAGCCTCGCACAATCCTTTTCATGATAATGGTATTAAGTTTTTCTCAGCAGATGGGCGTAAGCTCAGTGATGAGATGCAAGATGCCATCAACGATAAGTTAAATAGTGGTATCGTTGAAAATCATGCCGATTACACTCAAGAAAACCCTGCAAATCTAGGTAAGCATTATCGTATTAATGATGCCAAAGGCCGTTATATCGAGTTTTGTAAAGGCAGTTTCCCTTATCAATACGACTTATCTAACCTAAAAATCGTTATTGATTGTGCAAATGGTTCAGGCTATAGCGTGGGCCCTCGTGTGTTAAGAGAGCTTGGCGCTGAAGTTGTTGCGATTCATAATAAGCCAGATGGCGTGAACATCAACGACGAGTGCGGATCAACGCATCCTGAGTCTCTACAAAGTGCAGTCGTTGAAAATAAAGCTGATGTAGGTATTGCCTTAGATGGCGATGGTGACCGTATTGTTATGGTCGATGAGCACGGTAAACTGGTCGATGGCGACGGTATCTTATATATCTTAGCAACCAAAGCGGAAAAGAAAGCTGCCGGTGTTGTGGGTACCCAAATGAGTAATATGGGTCTGCAATTGGCTTTAGAATCAGAAGGTATTCCACTTGAGCGTGCTAAAGTAGGTGATAGATACGTGATGCAGGGCCTTGATAGTAATGGCTGGATATTAGGCGGCGAGCCATCAGGCCATATTTTGTGTCTAGATAAAAGCCGCACTGGTGATGCCATCATTGCAGGGCTACAAGTATTGGCAGTTATGGCACAAACCAAGCAATCATTAAGCCAATTAATGGAAGGCTTTAAATTATTGCCTCAGTGTTTGGTCAATGTGCGCCTTGACGAGATGAAAGATCCGTATGAATTCCCAGAATTGGTCGAGGTTTTTAACGAAGCGACAAAGAGTATTGAGGGGCGTGGTCGTTTATTGATTCGTAAGTCAGGTACTGAGCCATTAATTCGTGTGATGGTAGAGCTTGATAATGATAACGAATGTCAAAAACTGACTCAAGAACTTGCCGATAAAGTTAAAGCCACGATGGTTTAATACGCACTGTTTAAATACAAAGACACCATAGAGTACAAGCTGCTATTCGCTACGATTAATTGGGCTAGGTGCATTGTTTAATCTAATCGTCTCGAATATTGATAGCCGTATTCATTCATATCAATACATAAAAGTTAACTCAATAAGAATTAAAGGCTGATTATGGACTTTACCGATCAAAGACTGTCTTATGAGAAAGGCAAGTTAAATGAAAGTGGCTTACCTGACTCCCCTTTTGAACTGCTTGAGCATTGGGTCAATGAAGCCATTGAAGCAAAAGTACCTGAACCTTATGCAATGAGCTTGGCGACGTGTGGTTCAGATAACATGCCTGCGGTGCGTACGGTTTTAATGCGCGAGATAACCGAGTCGGGTATTGTTTTTTATACTAACTATTTAAGCCATAAAGGCCAGGATATTGAGCAAAATCCGCATGCTGAAGTGCTGTTCTTTTGGCATGATATGCAGCGTCAAATTAGACTGCGTGGCAGTATTGATAAGATATCACGCGAGAAAACGGATGCTTATTTCCAAAAGCGACCTTACGAGAGTCAGATAGGCGCTTGGGTCAGTCAGCCTCAAAGTGGTGAGGTTGCTAGCCGTGCGGTTATGGATCAAAAATTTGCTGATTTAAAGCAGCAATACCCTGAGGGCAGTACTGTACCAACCCCAGATTTTTGGGGTGGTTATGAAATTACAGTACAAGAGGTTGAGTTCTGGCAGGGCGGCGCTAACCGATTGCATGATAGAATACTGTATACTCAGCCCGAGCAAGGCAGCAAATGGTTGACAACACGTTTATTGCCTTAGACAGGATTTCAAGCCGGCTTTCATGTAGGCATTATAAATATAACGATAAAGATCAATGCTAGCACAATGGCTGGCACTTAATTGTGTGACATTTAAATTTTAGGATTGTAGGTTTATGACCCGTTTTGTAAGTTTTAATATTAATGGTATTCGCGCGCGACAGCATCAATTGGAAGCTGTACGAGACATTATTGATCCCGATGTGATGGGACTGCAAGAGACCAAGGTACATGATGAGCAGTTTCCGTTAGAATTGGTTGAGTCTTTGGGTTATCACGTTGAATACTTCGGACAAAAAGCCCATTACGGTGTGGCTTTGGTCTCGAAAGTGGCGCCTATTTATGTTCATAAAGGCTTTCCTGATGACGATGATGACACCCAAAAGCGCTTTATTCATGCCCGCTACGTATTCGATGGCCAAGAAGTTGATGTATTAAATGGCTACTTTCCACAAGGGGAGAGTCGCAAACACGAGACCAAGTTTCCGATGAAACGTGAGTTTTATGCGTCTTTAAATCATTATATTGATGCGCTTAAAGCTGAGGGCAGAACGCTCATTATCATGGGTGATATGAATATTGCCCCAGAAGATACTGATATTGGTATCGGTGAAAAAAATGCCAAGCGCTGGCTAAGCCAAGGCAAAACGTCATTCTTACCAGAAGAGCGCGAGTGGTATAGTGCGCTGATGAGCCGTGAGCTATTTGATACGTATCGTCTACATTATCCGGACTCTAACGAGATGTTTAGCTGGTTTGATTACCGCAGCCGTGGCTTCAACGATGATCCAAAGCGTGGCCTGCGTATTGATCATATTCTTTGCACCGCAGATATCAAAGATAAATGTACGGATGCCGGTATCAGCTATGAGTTACGTGCGATGGAAAAGCCATCTGACCACGCACCGATTTGGGCCTCGTTTAAGTTTTAGGTATCAAATTTGAATAGTTAAGTGTTTGTTTTTATCAATAATCAGAGTTATAAGGACGGTTATGCCAGTAGGAAATATTGCACCCCCCGAGACGATTTATGCTATTAAAGGCGTTGATATTGGTATTACTGCCGCTGGGGTACGCTATAAAAATCGCGACGACCTTGTGGTCTTTCGTTTAAAGGAGTCTGCAGCCACCGCGTGTGTTACAACCACCAATAAATGCTGTGCAGCGCCGGTGCATATTGTTAGAGAGCATTTAGAGGCGTTAAATGCCACTGATAATGCGCCTCGTTATCTGCTGATTAATACTGGTAATGCCAATGCGGCAACTGGTAGCGATGGTTATCAGCGTGCGGCAGCAACCTGCCAAGCACTTGCCGATAAAACACAAGTAGACCCTAAACAAGTGCTGCCGTTCTCAACTGGCGTGATTGGTGAAGTATTAAATAGCGATGCTATTA
Organism: Psychrobacter sp. CX16; assembly: GCF_057396245.1. Classification (NCBI taxonomy): domain Bacteria; kingdom Pseudomonadati; phylum Pseudomonadota; class Gammaproteobacteria; order Moraxellales; family Moraxellaceae; genus Psychrobacter; species Psychrobacter sp. CX16. Next base: position 36,427 of record NZ_JBXYJF010000026.1, on the reverse strand, counting down.
TCAATGGTCTTGAGCGTTGCCTTGATAATTTGGGGCCGGATAATTGGTTAGCAGCTGCCAATGCTATTCGTACCACAGATACCGTACCAAAGCTTGCCAGTACTAAAGTACAAGTGGCTGATGGGCTGACTTATCATGTGACTGGTATCTCAAAAGGTGCAGGTATGATTCGTCCGAATATGGCGACTATGCTTGGTTACGTTGCAACCGATGCGCCAGTTGCTCGTTCGCTATTACAAGAGATGCTGATCGAATTAACCAATCAATCATTTAACCGTATTACTGTCGATGGAGATACCTCGACTAATGATTGCTGTGTCTTAATAGCGACCGGTGATGATGCGGCTAATTTGATTGACTCAAAACAGCATCCACATTATGAATCTTTATTTGATGCCTTAAGACAAGTCTTTGTGCGCCTAGCTACTCTCATTGTGCGTGACGGTGAAGGGGCAACGAAGTTTATTACGGTTAAGGTAACCGGAGGCAAGACTACTGAGGATTGCTGCGATGTCGCTTATGCGGTGGCGCATTCACCACTGGTTAAAACGGCGTTTTTTGCAAGTGACCCTAACTGGGGGCGTATTATCGCCGCTGTCGGTTATTCGGGTGCAAAAAACCTTGAGGCAGATCAAGTCAGCGTCACTTTAGATGATGTGGCTATCTGTACTCGCGGTCAATTGGATGCCACCTACACCGAAGAGCAAGGGCAAGAAGTCATGAGCCGTCCTGAGATTACTATTAATATTGACTTAGGGCTTGGTGGCGCATCTGATACGGTATATACCTGTGATTTATCGCATGATTATGTGAGTATTAATGCGGATTATAGAAGTTAATTAAAGCGCGCTCGCTGTACAAAGTCACTGTGTTTGCTAATATTCTTAACGTAAGGTTACAAACTAGTTATAGATAGCAAGACTGGAACTCTTTTATAATTGTGTCAGATTCGAGAACTATCTAGCCATTGTTATATTTGGGCATTATTCATCTTAACTTTTTAATTTTAGAGGTCTTTTATGAAATATTTATTATCTTCTGTTGTTCTAGCGGCTGTTGCATTAACTGGTTGTAGTACGACTCAACTTAAAGATGAGCGCGCTATGATTGTCGATGGCGAAGCGACAGTTGTTAAAGTTATCGATATCCCAAGTTTCAAAATTGAAGTTGATCCAAACAAAGCAGTATGTGAAGTACCTGCTGCTAACGGTACTATGGTAGAAGGCGAATGCTTACAATTCCGTCAACCATTCCAGAAAAACTACAACACGCTATCTGGTGATATCCAAGGTTTCACTTATGAGCCAGGCTACCGCTATTTATTAGATGTTCGTCAAGAAGCAGTTGTAAACGAAGAAACAGGTGTTGTTAAACCGGTATGGATCCTAAACGAAGTTTTATCTAAAACTTCTGAACAGCTTTAATTTATTAACATTACTTCATATGACTTAAAATAAATTTGTTTTGAGTACAGTCTAAGTAATCAAATAAAAAAGAGTATCTGAAATTCAGATACTCTTTTTTTACGTCCGATATTTATGCAAACTTCAATGATAAAAGTCTAAGCTGTGAGTTGATCATTAGAAGATGCTTTAAAGTGTTCAGCAAATAAATCTGCTAGATATCGTGCAAGCGGGTAGGGGATATCATGCCCCAAACCTGGAATAAGCTTAAAGTTAGCATGTGATATAGTCTTGGCCAGACTTTGACCGTGAGCAGGGGGCAGGAGTCGGTCATGTGTGCCATGTACAATAAGCGTTGGCTGCTTAATTAAACGGTCTAGTTCGACTAAAGAGCCTGTAGCGAGCACCGCGAGTAATTGGCGTGATACTCCTTTTGGATAAAAGCGACGTTCAAATAGCAGCTTGGCACGTCGTTTGGCTCTATTTTCATCAAAGAAGTCAGGTGAGCCAATCGTACGATATAGATGTATGTTGTTTTCAATAATAACTTCAGGGTCTTTATTGTCTGGCATGGGTTTGGTCAACGCTCTTAATGCATCAAATTTCGGTGCCGGCAAGAAGGGTTTGTTATTACTGGTGGCCAATAAGCCAAGTTTGCTGACACGATGCGGATACTTAGCTGCCATAATTTGAGCAATCATACCGCCCATCGACATCCCAAGTACATGGCACTGCTCAATATCTAACGCATTTAATAGCTGATTTACATCTTCACCCATATCAAACAGAGTATAGGGGATAGCTGTCTCATCAAGCTTTAACGGCAGTCCGAGTTTAAATTTAGACAGTAGTTTTAACTGCTTACCGATGGTTTGATAGTCTTTGGTCAGCTTGTTCTTATGCTTGAGCTTGCTAGATTTGCCAATATCGCGGTTATCAAAGCGGATGACTTGAAAGCCCGACTCAATTAAGCGTTTGCAAAACACATTTGACCAGACTAAGGACTGCGCACCTAAGCCCATAATTAATAAAATAATGGGGTCTTCTTTATGACCGCCACGTTCTAGATAGAACTTATATTTTGGCGTCTTGATTTTATATGCTTGCATGAATTCAGCGTATTTAGAGGGTTTGCTTTTAATTTGATAAGGCTTATCAGATTTGGGCATGGACAAGAACCTAGAGGCGTTGAGAATTAAAAGGTGTATGACCGATTTATTAAGACTAGACTAGGTTAATGTCAGTTTGATGACAGCAGGATTCAGGCAGGGAATAGAGTAAGATAAGACTATCACTGACCAAAAAGAAAGAATATGCGTTAAGTATCGAGCATATGCTTTTTAAGCTGTTTGACAATAAATGGCTGAAAATATTCAGGCAAATCATGCGACATGCCATTAATGGGTTTGAAGACTGCGTTAGGAATGTCTTTAGCAACCGCCTTGCCATGTGATATCGGTAGTAAGCCATCATTGCTGCCATGCATAATGAGCGTCGGTGCTTTAATCTCTTTACTGTATGACTGGATAGAGCCTGTCATTAAGATAGCCGTCAGTTGCTGCAAGCTACCAGCTGGATAGAAACAGCGCTGATATCTGAGCCGTGCCATATCGGCTACCGCTTGCTCGTCTATATGACCTTGTGAGCCCACAGTATTAATAAACCATTTTCCATGTTCGACGATATCTTCTTCGTCATAGCTTTTCGGACGTTTGATTAATGTATATAACTGTTTAGGGCGTGGCGGTGCAAGCATCGGACGGTTATTGGTTGAGAAAATAAGCGCCAGTTTATTAACAAGGTGCGGATATTTGGCAGCTAATATCTGTGCAATAATACCGCCCATAGACGCGCCCAAAACGTGTACCTGACATAGGTTTAATGCTTTGATAAGGTTTGCCGTATCATCTGCTAAATCCTCTAAGCGATATGGTACTGGAGTCTTCGAGTTATCGAGACCTAGTTGCATCTTGAGCATAGCAGAGAGAGTATTAACACGCGGTAAGTCTTTACGGCATATTTTGGTTGATAAACCTATGTCACGATTATCAAAACGGATGACAAAGAAGCCGGCATCAATTAAACGCTTTATAAAGTTCTCTGGCCAAAATATCAGCTGAGAAGCAAGCCCCATAATCAATAGCAGTGGTGGATTGTCTGGATTACCGCCTACCTCAACACATAGCTCAATGTCGTCTGATACCGCAATGATGGCTTGTTGCATCAAGTCAGATATCGGAGAGGGATACCAATCATAAGGCGGTAATTTAGCTAGGTGGGTGATAGCAGTTGACATGAGGTCATAAGTCCTTTTAGACAATGGTAGGCTAAGCATAGAGTAGCCGGTTTATTATGCGGTGTTAAGGCTTAAATCTCAAGCATTTCAAAATCAAGCTTACCGACACCGCATTCAGGGCAGGTCCAGTCATCCGGAATGTCTTCCCATTTAGTGCCCGGCGCAATACCTTCTTCAGGGCACCCAAGCGCCTCATCATAGACCCAGCCGCAAACAATACATTCCCATTTTTTCATGACATCGCTCCATATTGATGACGGTTAAACTATATTTAGGGCAGTGATTATAGCAAAAACTGGACGCACCGTATCACTGAATTTATAGCAAACTCGTATTAGAGTGCGTACTCAAATAGAAGGCAGCATTGGTTAACAAGCGGTAATGGGCATTGCTGTCAGTTATGCTAGAATACGAGGTATTACCCAATCACTGCCGGATTTAATTATGAGTAATCAAGCGACTGCAACGCCTTCTTTAGACACTTCATTAAGTGCTGACGCTCAGCAAAATCAAAAGCAACATCCTCTTTGGCAGGCCATCCGTATGGTGCCTGATTTTCCAAAGCGGGGTATTAATTTTTATGACATTACTCCGTTATTGCTAAATCATGTGGGTGCGGTGATTGATGCTCTACTCGATGCACTGCCAGAAGGTCTATTAGATGAAGTGGATTGTCTGGTTGCTATTGAAGCGCGCGGCTTTGTGTTTGCCAGCCTACTTGCAGGACGTCTGGGCAAAGGAATGATGCTACTGCGCAAACCTGGTAAGCTACCGCCACCCGTGGCCAATAAATCTTATGCGTTAGAGTACGGTAGTGACACGTTAGAGATTCAAGATGGGCTTAGTGCCTCTAAAGTGTTGTTGGTAGATGATATTCTGGCGACAGGGGGCACATTAAACACTGCCTATCATTTATGCAAAGAAGCGGGTCACGATGTGGTTGGCGTGTTGGTATTGTTAGACTTGGTTGATTTACATGATAAATTTCCGGTACCTGTTTACACGGTATTAGAAGGCTAAGCTAATTCAATAGCTATTTATAGTCTTAGCCAAACTAAAGAGCTACAGCGTTAACCTCACTAAGCCTACTAGAGTAGTACTTGCACTCGGTTGCCTTGTATCTCATTTAGTTGCCTATGACTATAATCTAAAAGTTTACTGAAATAATGCACAAAAAAACTCTACGCATTGCATAGAGTTTTTTTGTCTATTAAATCAGCTCAGTCAATTATTTGCTAAGTTGTTGTAACGCTTTTGCAAGCTCGTCACGGGCATTAATAAATCCGTCTATACCTTTTGGTAGTAAGTGCTGAGTGATGCTGTCTTGTTCATACGCGGTGTTAAATTCATCCGCAGTTAAGCTCACTCGTGGCATAGTATCGCTAACCATATCGGCAGACAGTTGCTGCTCAACATGGGTATCTAATGCCGCTAATTGATCAAGTAAATCTGGTGCAATGGTTAATAAGTCACAGCCTGCCAATGCTAAGATTTGATCGACACTTCTAAAGCTTGCGCCCATCACTTGGGTTTTATAACCGTGCTGCTTGTAGTATTGATAAGTACGTTTAACCGATTGTACGCCCATGTCATCGCTAACCGGAATGCTTTGACGGTTCTGTTCACGCTTTTGCCAATCCAGAATACGGCCCACGAATGGCGAGATAAGGGTCACACCTGCATCGGCACAAGCAACCGCTTGATGCTGACCAAAGATAAGAGTTAGATTACAGTGAATGCCTTTTTTTTCAAGCTGTTCTGCGGCTTTAATACCTTGCCATGTGGCTGCAATTTTAATCAAAATACGGTCTTTATCGACACCAGCACGGGCATAAGCATCCATAAATTCATGCGCTTTGGCGATTGTCGCCTCAGTATCATAAGATAAACGGGCATCGACTTCGGTTGATACACGTCCTTCGATAAGTTTTAGGATATCGGTACCGACTTGAATCGTCAGATTATCAATGACATTATCAATCATGCTATCGCCGCGATCAGAGAAGCGATTTAGGGTATCTGATAACATGGCCTGCTTATCAGGGTGGGTGAGTGCTTTAGTGATGAGACTGGGGTTGGTTGTGGCATCAACAGGCTTTAAGCGAGCAATGGCGCTTAAGTCACCGGTGTCTGCAACAATGGTGGTCATGGTTTGTAATTGTGATAAGGCACTCATCATGTATTCCTAAATTATTGTCAGGGGATTAAAATTTTTAAGGGTATTATCATTCGAGACTATGTTAACGTTTAAACTAAACGATAACCCCTAGCGTTAAAACGGTTAGCGTATTAAACTAGCCATAGCATTAACCGATGAATAAGACACAGAATATGGCAAAATCAATGGCTTAAGCCGCATATTGGCGTATTTTGAGTTAAAACAGTACGCTGTGTCTAAACGACGCTATCTTAACAGGGCGTAAGTTTGTTATAGTTAACTTTTTACGACCTGTAACATCTCCAAATATCATAACATGACCTATAGGCTTTTTTATGACTTCGTCAATGAATAACGACAATAATACTGGTAATGAAATGGCAAATAATAGCAATCACTCAAGCGAAAGTACTGCACCGACCAATACGCTTGAAACACTACGTCACAAGATTGACCAAGTAGATGGTGAGATTTTACAGCTTATTAGCAATCGTGCCAAACTTGCCCAAAAAGTCGCGGTATTTAAAAAAGAAAATGCCGACGAAGCAGAATCAAATCCTATTTTTTATCGTCCAGAGCGCGAAGCACAAGTGCTCAAAAACATTATGAAGCGTAATGAGGTGTCAGACAGCCCCATTAGCAATGAGAAAATGGCACGCCTGTTTCGTGAAATCATGTCAGTGTGCCTTGACTTAGAGGCGCCGCAAAAGATTGCTTTTTTAGGTCCCGTTGGCACCTTTACTCACGCTGCTGCACTTAAGCATTTTGGTAAAGCCTCAACCACCGTACCGTTAACCACTATTACGGATGTATTCCGTGAAGTAGAAGCCGGCTCTGCCATGTATGGCGTGGTACCGGTTGAGAACTCATCTGAAGGAGTAGTGAACCACACCCTTGATGGCTTCTTAAGCTCAACACTCAAAATTATCGGTGAGGTAGAGTTGCCAATTCATCAGAACTTCTTAGTGGCTGAGCATACCAAAGTAGAGAGTTTAAGCCGTATCTACTCGCATCAGCAGTCACTTGCCCAGTGCCGTCATTGGCTTGATGTGAATTATCCAAATGTAGAGCGTGTGCAAGTATCCAGTAATGGTGAAGCAGCACGCCGTCTAAAAAATGAGTGGCATTCAGCAGCGATTGCCGGTGATGTGGCAGTGGCTGAATATGGTCTGCATAAGCTGCATGAGAATATTGAAGACAATCCAAACAACACCACCCGCTTCTTGATTATTGGCCGCGAAGAGATTGCACCATCAGGTCATGATAAGACCTCAATCTTGGTGTCTGCCCATAACAAAGCCGGTGCGCTTATCGAAATCTTAAAACCGCTATCTAAGCATGGCGTATCAATGACCAGTATTGAAACCCGCCCAGAGCGTCCAAACAAATGGGCGTACGTGTTCTTTATTGATATGGAAGGTCATATCGAAGATGAAAATGTGCGTGCGGCGATCGAAGAGATTCGCCCAATGGTCAGAGACGTACGCATTCTAGGCTCATATCCACAAGCGGTTATTTAAGGCTGTAGTTGAGATTAAGGCAGGTTAAGCGATGGCTTTGATTAAAGCTAAAGCCATCTATTTTAAGGAGCTGCTTAGCTTAATGCTCTCTTATTTAACTTAGCCTGTTTTTTCAGTTGTTAATCATACGCATTATTTGCATATAAATTAGGTGTCATCATGAGTCAACAATCCTTTACTACCCCAGCTTACGATAGCATTTTGCAGCTTCAGGCTTACGAGTCGGGCAAGTCTGTTGAAGAGCTTACCCGTGAGTATGATGTCAGTGATGTGCTCAAGCTTGCCAGCAATGAGAACCCTTTGGGCTGCTCGCCTTACGTGACTTTGTCTATTACCGAGAAGTTAGGGAAATTGTCGCGATATCCCGATGCCAATGCGTATGCGTTAAAACAAGCGATATCCGAGTTTACCGATACCAATATCAAGCAAGTAACCTTGGGTAATGGCTCTAATGATTTGCTAGATATCATCGCGCGCACCTTTGTAAACAGTGATGACGCGATTATATACAGTCAATATGGCTTTATCGTTTATCCAATGGTCGCCAAAATATTGGGTGCAACCGGCGTAGAAGTACCCGCCAACCGTTATGGGCATGACTTAGATGCGATGCTCACGGCAGTTCAAGACACACCCAATGCGCGCCTTGTATTTATTGCGAATCCAAATAACCCAACGGGTACTTTGTTAACAAGCGATGCGGTAAAAGAATTTGTGTCTCAAGTACCTGAGCATATACTGGTCGTGTTGGATGAAGCTTATATTGAATACAGTCCAGAGAGTAATAATCGCGCATTAATCGATGAGTTTGATAATGTGATTATTGTCCGTACATTCTCTAAGGCATATGGACTGGCTGCGTTGAGAGTGGGTTATGCGCTAAGTCATCCTGATATTGCAGGTTTGCTAAACCGCGTGCGTCAGCCATTTAATGTCAGCGTACTGGCTCAATCAGCAGCAGTAGCCGCGCTAAGTGACCAAGATTTTATTAAAGAAGTGTATAAGCTCAACGATGGACAAAAGCGCTGGTTATGTAAGCAGTTTGATGCGTTAGGACTGGCGTTTGTGCCCTCCTATGCCAACTTTGTGATGGTCAATGTCGGTGATGCCAACGGTATTTATCAATCTTTATTAGAGCAGGGTATTATTGTCAGACCCCTTAGTGGTTATGGGCTGGATGAATGGCTGCGCATTACAGTCGGTACGCCAGAGGACAATACTCGCCTAATCGATACTCTAAGAGATACGCTAGAGTCTTTATAATAGATAATACATAGCCTGTGTGATATTTCTCTAGATTATAATAAATAGAACACAGCACATAGATAGCCCATACAATCATTAAGCGAGATAGGTGAAGTGGCAATTTTGTTCGAACAGGTATGTGTGGTCGGTCTGGGGCTTATTGGTGCCAGTTTGGCTCAAGCAATTAGAGACAGAAATTTGTCGACCAGACTGGTCGCTGTCGATAGACATCTGCCTAGCATTAATGCTGCGTTAGATGCGTCTGTGATTGATGCCGGTAGTGATACGCTTAGCGATGTCATTATGGGCAGTGATTGTATTATCATTGCTGTACCTGTCAAAGCAGTGAAAGCCGTCTTTAAAGACATTCATCAGGCTATGGAACAAGGCTTAATCTCCAAGACTTGTATTATTAGCGATGTCAGTAGCACCAAGCAAAATGTGGTCGATGCAGCCAAAGAGGTATTCACTGACCTACCGAGCGGATTTGTGCCTGCGCATCCTATAGCCGGCGCAGAGCAGTCGGGATTTAACGCGCGTCTGGCGACCTTGTTTGTTGACCATAATATTATTATTTGTGAGCTTGATTCTACTACGCTAAGTGCTATTCAAAAGATATCAGCATTGTGGCAGGCGGTAGGCGCCACGGTGATGAAAATGGAGGTGGCGCATCACGATGCAGTGTTGGCTTATACCAGTCATTTACCGCACTTGTTAGCTTTCAATCTGGTTGAGCAGCTGGCAAGTCACGATGACAATATGGATATATTTCGCTATGCGGCAGGCGGGTTTAGGGACTTCACCCGTATTGCCGCAAGCGATCCATTAATGTGGCATGATATTTTTATTGCCAATAAGCCGGCATTGCTTAAAGCGCTTGATGAATATGGCAGTTATTTAAGTAACTTACGTGAGATTATAGACACAGAAGACTCGACTCAGCTGCTAGGTCTATTAGGCCGAGCACAATCAGCAAGAAAACACTTCGGTCATATGCTTACCAGTACCCCTTATACTAAAAAACTAACAGAACTTTCTAATTCGGATAACTCTATGGCGACTTCAAATAATGCCTCTAGCGCATACATTATTACCCCAAGCTCTACTATTAATGGCACCATTGAAGTACCAGGTGATAAGTCGATATCACACCGCAGTATTATGTTTGGGAGCTTAGCTGAAGGCATTACTCGAGTCACTGGATTTTTAGAAGGGGAAGACGCACTTGCCACGTTGCAAGCTTTTAGAGATATGGGCGTGACCATTGAAGGCCCTGAAAATGGTGAAGTGACCATTCATGGTGTTGGTATCAATGGATTAAAGCCAAGTCATACGCCTTTGTATATGGGTAACTCAGGCACTACCATGCGCCTATTGTCTGGCATCTTAGCTGCACAGAAATTTGACAGTGTATTAACTGGAGATGCCAGTCTTTCAAAACGACCAATGGAGCGAGTGGCCAAGCCTTTGCGTGAAATGGGTGCGACATTACAGACCACGGGCGAGCGTGGTACTGCACCAATTAGCATTACCGGTAGCGATAAGCGTGGTAGCAGGTTACATGGTATTACTTACGAGTTGCCTGTGGCCTCTGCACAAGTAAAATCCTGCCTGATTTTAGCTGGGCTTTGGGCGGAAGGTACGACGACGGTTATTCAGCCAGAAGTAAGCCGTGATCATACCGAGCGTATGCTAAAAGCCTTTGGTTATGAGGTGCAGGTTGAGGGTAATAAAATCAGCGTCGAGGGCGGCGGTAAACTAACCGCTTGTGACATTGCAGTGCCCGCGGATATCTCTTCAGCCGCCTTCTTTATGGTAGCTGGCTCTATTGCCAAAGACAGTGAGATTACCATTGCCAAAGTGGGTATGAACCCAACCCGTACCGGTGTCATCGATATCTTAAAACTAATGGGTGCTGATATTACGCTAAGTAATGAGACCTTTGTGGGCGGCGAACCGGTTGCAGATATTACAATTAAATCAGCTCAATTAAAAGGCATTGCTATTCCAGAAGAATTGGTGCCTCTAGCGATTGATGAGTTCCCAGTCCTGTTTGTGGCGGCCAGCTGTGCGCAAGGTCAGACCGTTTTAACCGGTGCTAAAGAGCTGCGTGTTAAAGAGTCAGATCGTATTGCGGTCATGGGAGATGGGTTAACCCAATTAGGCGTAGACTGTACGGTGACTGACGACGGTATTACTATCGAAGGTAAAGGCGATGGTCAGTCGCATGAGCCTGTGTTTGGTGGCGGTGAAATATATTCACATCATGACCACCGTATCGTGATGAGCTTCTCTGTGGCAAGTCTGCGAGCCAACGACACCATCACTATCCAAGGTGTTGAAACGGTTAATACCAGCTTCCCAGGGTTTGCTGACTTAGCCAATAAGATAGGTATGACGATAAAGACCCAATAAATGAATCGCATCTTGTGATTAAACTTAGTTAAATTAGGTCGATAATTATTTAAGGCCATCCGCTTTAAGGATGGCTTTGTTTTTCAGTAATTTTTAACAATCTGATCTACTCAGGTAATAGCCTTTAAAGAAAGGATTTAGTGTTATAAATAAATCCTTAGGATAATTGTTATGTCACTAGCCACGCCTACCAATGGCAACACTCCAAAGCCAAAACCCGTCGTTGTCAAAACCACTAATAAAGGTATTATTACTGCCTTATTGGCCTTTTCAATATGGGGCTGTTTTCCTTTCTATTTTAAACAGTTAGGCGAATACAATGCGGTCGAAATTATCGGTCATCGTATTGTCTGGACCTTCGTGTGCTTAAGTTTGGTACTGATATTGACCAAGCGCTGGCAATGGTTTACTACCATTAAGCAAAACCCTCGACTTATCGTTATTACCTTTATATCCAGCCTGATTATCGCCGCCAATTGGCTGACTTACGTATGGGCGGTTAATGCCAATCAAATTTTAGAAGCCAGTCTCGGTTATTTCATCAGTCCCTTGGTGGGTATTTTATTATCCTTGGTGTTTTTACAGGAGCGCTTACGTCCTTTACAGTGGATAGCGGTCGGCTTTGCTATATCTTCGGTACTTATTCAGGTCGTTATGCTTGGTAGCTTGCCGTGGGTATCGCTGATTTTGGCAATGTCCTTCAGCGTTTATGGGGTCATGCAGCGGCGTACTCCGCTACAAGCGCTGGATGCGCTATTTTTAGAGACTGCTTTATTGGTGCCGATATGTATTTGGTGGTTTATGACCTCAGATGTGGTGAGCTCAAATCTGTCCTTTTGGTGGAGTGATAATATTTGGTTCTTGATGCTGGCAGGCCCAATTACTTTAATACCGCTGTTGCTATTTAATAAGTCTACTAAAATGGTGGCGTACAGTATCATTAGCTTTATGAATTATTTAACACCAACCATTATTTTCTTCTTGGCGGTGTTTTATTATCGTGAGCCTTTTGACAGTCACCGGTTGATTATATTTGGACTCATTTGGCTGGGACTGGCTTTGTTTAGTATCGATTTGTGGCGTAATCGACCCAGTAAAGTCCTTAGAAAAATGGCCCCTAAACAAGATAATGCATAACAGATAGATGCTTAGTGTATGGCGAATCGCTATCCACTCTTTTGATAAAGTGAGATGACATGAGTAAAGCAGATAAAGTAAAAATCATAGGGTTAAAGGTTGATGCTATCATTGGTGTTTTTGATTGGGAACGTGCAATCACTCAGCCTTTAGTCATTGATGTGACAATGACAACCGATATCAGTGAAGCGGCCAATACCGATGATCTCACTCATGCTATTAATTATAAAGAAGTGTGTGATGACATTACTGCTTGGTGCCAAGACACCAAAGCGTTATTGATTGAACGACTGGCTGAATTGATTGCGACAAATATTTTAGAGAAATATAACACCACTGAGGTTGAAGTAACGGTGGCTAAGCCAACAGCCATTGAGCAGGCAGATGCAGTAGCGGTTCATATTGTGCGCACGGCCAATTAGTCGTCATTGCGTGAGCTGAGAGTAAAGATAGGGCAGAAGAGGAATAGGGAACATGAACCATCAGCAGCCAGCCAGCCAAAAAAATAGCCTAAGCATAAGTAATCAGTCTAATAACGCCCATCTAGATAATTCAAATATCCTAACCGCTATTAAATCTATCAAAAAGCTATGTACTCTAAAAACAGGGCGTCATATACAGGGCTATTTGGTAGCATTGGGTAGTAATCAGAATGCCTCAGCGCATTTAGCACAGGCTAGAGAAGCATTGGCTACTTTATGCTCACAGACGGTATGGTCAACCGAGTTCATAAACCCTGATTATACAGCGACGCCTGATAATCCTAAGCCGGATTATACCAATCAATGCGGCTATCTAGTGTTTGATGCCTCTGATGTGACTGCAAATCTAGGTGAGGTCATCAAAACGACTAAGGTTATTGAGAAGAATATTCAGCATGACTTTTATGCAGCACAAAAGCTGATTAAGCAAGATGTGGCTGATGTGATTGACAATATCAAAGAGCCTAAAAACCGTCAGGTAATTATCGATATTGATGTACTTGGCATTAAGAATGAACAATCAGAACTGATTGCTATTGCGGAGCGCTACCCATTCAAAAAGCATGAATGGGTAGGGATAAATGAGTTGATAGAATTAAACTATTTATGAGCCGATGATCTATGGCTTTATAATTGTGCCGTTCGCTTTAATAAGGTTTTTGATAAGACCCTGTTTCTAACAACGCTTAGTTAGTTATTAATGACGTCTTCTAGTTCATCGGCGCTGATTTTATGACAGTATTTTGGCTTAAAGCTAGGATCAAGTTTGCAAATAGCGTCCTGTAACTCGCTGATACGGGTTTCCGATTGCTGGATATGGTTTAGTACCTTGGTAAAGGCTTCAGCAACGGGGTCTTCTGAATTAGGATTAAGGCCGTAAGCACTAAAGTCTAAGCGTTCAGACAAGCGTTTTTCATATTGGTCTCGGTTATGTTTACGCTCTTTTTCTGCCAAAGCGTCATCTGGGCAAGATAAACTCTCCTCATCAGACTGTTTATTATTGGCGTTTTGCTTCTCAGCCTCTACTAGACTTTGTTCTTGAGCCTCGTTTGAGACAGGGGCAATCATACGTGCCGCACTACCGACCATAGTGGCTTCTTCAGGCACTTCTTTGACCACTACTGCATTCGAGCCGATTTTCGCGTTTTTGCCAACTGTAAATGGACCGAGTACCTTAGCACCGGCACCCACAATCACGCCGTCCTCTAACGTCGGATGACGTTTGCCTTGACCTAGCGATACACCACCTAAAGTGACGCCATGATATAGCGTGACATCATCTCCAATTTTAGCCGTTTCTCCAATCACCACACCCATACCGTGATCAATAAAAAAGCGACGGCCAATTTGAGCCGCGGGGTGTATCTCAATACCCGTCACCATACGTGAACCATAAGATAAGGCGCGCGCACAAAACTTATAATCTTTTTGCCATAGATAATGTGCGCCGCGATGCATAATAAGCGCATGGATACCTGGATAGGTCAAAAGTACCTCTATGCTATTGCGCGCTGCAGGGTCGCGGCTAAATACGGCAGAGATATCTTCTTGTAATGATGATTTGGCTTTACGAATGGCTTTAATGATTCTCATAGCGATATCTTATGGTTAGGTATTGGGATATAACAAGCAAAAGCTTGGATAACCTTTAATTCTAGAGTCTAAGTGCCACTTTGGCAATAATAGCATTTAATAATTCATATTCTTTTTGGTCTAATTGCAGTCGTGAAAGCAGTCTTGATAATCTGCTAGGCAAGTCTCTAAGCGCTTGAGTATCTGTGCTTTCAACCAAATCTAGCGTATGCATGAGTTCAATAATTCGAGATTGTAGGCTTAGCTTTTGTTGTTGGTTGATCGCTGGCGTGTCCCAAAGCTGTCTTAGCATAATATCAATAACCAGCTGGTTTTGATATGACTGACCGGCCTCAACGTTTTCAATACTCTCAGAACCCTCAGCAATAATTTGCTGTTCATGCTGCAAAAACCGGCTATAAAAGAAACTAGAAATCACCTGTACTGCTGAGGCCACATTTAATACAGGATAGTTAGGATTGGCATCAATTTGAATATGATAGTCTGCTAACGCCAGCTCATCATTAGTAAGGCCTCGGTCTTCACGTCCGAACAATACAGCCACTTTTGTATGGCCTGTGCTATCAGTCTTAGTGGCATCAATTAGACTGTGACGTTGCAAAATCAGCTGAGCAGCTTGATCTGGTGTCACCACAGGACGCGGAATGTGGCGCTGGCGACTACTGGCGGCAAATACCAATTGGCAATCTGCAATGGCTTGTTCAAGTGTCTCTACGACCTGACAATCATCTAATACACCTTTTGCACCGGCAGCATGGGAGATACTAGTATCATCAATAGGATGCTTAGGGTTAACCACGAACAAGTCAGTTAAGCCCATGGTGAGCATGGCTCTGGCTGCTGACCCAATATTTGCTGGCAAAGTGGTATTGACCATGACAATCCGAATGTTTGTAAGCCAATCGTCCAATAAAGGGGCGTCATCATCTGCTTGGTTAGAGTGATTCTGATGGTTAGAGGAATTATTAATCGTTAGTGATTTATTCGGAGCGGTCATAGAGTCTCAACAGTTATAAAACAAAAAAGGTAGCTGGTTATAGATTGATGATTAGGTATTCAAGCGGTGATAAATTTCTGTATTAGAGCCGTCTATTTCATCTTTGATGAGAATCAGTAACTTATCTAATTTTTGTGAGTGCTGCTGATGAAGAGCGTCTTCAAACTGTTGGCACAGCGCAGTCAATCTATGTAGTCCCAAATTTAAACTGGCACCCTTTAAAGTGTGTGCAATATCTAACGCGGTATGTATTTGCTTATCAGCGATTGCTTGGTTTAATTGTTGAAAGTAATGCACGCTATTATGCAGATATTCATTAAGTAATGGAGCAAAGTCCTCAGCAAGTAGCGTCTTCATCTCATAAAAGACGATATCATCTATATGCTTGCTAAGAGTAGGAGGCCGGCCGGTCATAAGTGATAGTTTCCAGATGAGTTTTGATTGTGGCTATATATTAAGTAAGCTACCCAATCGAGGAGCTGTTGCCGAAGTTGGCCTACAATAAAGATATCATTATGATGTTAGTAAAAATTGCCGTAAGCAAGTTTAATGAAAAATGATTGTAAAATCTATGCCCAAGCGTTCTAGAGCGGCTGATGTTACCTAAGGGACACAATAGAGGCTAATCACATAAGAGGTTTATAAATAACAGACAAAAAAGGATGGTGTTCTAAATAGTATGCTGGCGCTAAAAGTCAATAGGAAGTTTAGGCTAAGTTCCCTGATTCTATATGGTTTTCAAAGCTTCAAAATTGTTTAAATTTTAATCAGCATACTTTTTGACACACCACAAAAAAGAAGCCCGCTAGATTTAGCGGGCTTCTTTTTTATTACTAAGCTTTATAAGCTGTGGTTTAATTAGCTTCACTTTAACGCATAAAGCCAAAGACTAGCAGTTTATACCGCCCAGCAAGAACAACCGAACGCGCCGAAGAAATCTTTCATGTTTGATACAGGGGCATTAGATTTCCAAGCTTTAGCATGGTTGTGACCATGTAAAGCGCACGCACTTGAACAACCACAAGAAGCGGCCATAGCAGCACCTTGAGGAGCAAGAGAGTTTTTACCAGCGCCTTCTGGGTCACCCCAAGCAGCATAACCGCCATATTGATTAACTGGCGACCAGTCTGGCATTGCAGGGGGTATTGGAGAGTCATAGTCAGAGAACTCACCAGCACCGAATACAGGCTTACCACCAACAACGGTTAGATCAGAGGTTAAGTAAGGAATCTCATTTTCTGGCACTTTGAAAAAGTCTTTATTCGGTACGATAAAGTCCGCTAAATGACCTTCTTCGATACGGCCACGTTTGCCTTCCTCGTTTGTAAACCAGGCAACTTTCTCAGTCCACATACGTAGAGCTGTCTCGCGGTCTAATAGGTTGTCTTGATCATAAAGCTGCAGGCCGCCAACAGTTTGACCACTGATTAGCCATGATAGAGATACCCATGGGTTATAAGAGGCAACACGTGTCGCGTCCGTACCGGCAGATACTTTTACACCGCTATCAAGCATTTGCTTAATAGGTGGGGTGTTAGAAGCGGCTGCAGTACCATAACGCTCAGCGAAGTACTCACCTTGGTAAGCCATACGATGCTGAACTGCAATACCACCGCCTAATGCTGCGATACGATCGATGTTTCTTTGAGAAATAGTCTCAGCATGGTCAAAGAACCAGTTTAAACCTTCGAATGGAATCTCTTCGTTTACTTTTTCATAAACATTTAGCGCACGCTCAATGGTTTCATCATACGTTGCGTGTAGACGCCATGGCCATTTGTTCTGAGCCAAGATACGGATAACTTCTTCAAGGTCTTCTTCCATATTTGCTGGCATTTCAGGACGTGGCTGACGGAAGTCTTCAAAGTCGGCTGCTGAATAAACAAGCATCTCGCCTGCGCCGTTGTGACGGAAGTAGTCATCACCTTGTTTATAGGTAACAGAAGAGGTCCAGTTTAAGAAGTCTTCTTTCTCTTCGTTTGGCTTTTGGGTAAATAAGTTATAAGCCATACGAACCGTTAACTGATCTTCTTCATGAAGCTTTTGTACGACTTCATAATCGTCTGGGAAGTTTTGAGAACCACCACCTGCGTCAATAATACCAGTTACACCTAAGCGGTTAAGTTCACGCATAAAGTGACGAGTAGAGTTGAGCTGATAATCAAATGGAAGTTTTGGGCCTTTAGCAAGCGTTGCATAAAGGATACTTGCGTTTGGTTTTGCTAGTAGTAAACCTGTTGGATTCCCGTTAGCGTCACGCTGAATCTCACCACCTGGTGGTTCTGGTGTATCTTTTGTATAGCCTACTGAACGTAGTGCAGCTGCGTTTAGTAACGCACGGTCATATAAATGTAGGATGAATACTGGAGTATCTGGGGCAACAGCATTGATTTCGTCAAGTGTGGGTAGACGTTTTTCAGCAAACTGGTTTTCAGTGAAACCACCAACAACGCGAACCCACTGAGGAGCCGGCGTGTTATCTACTTGCTGTTTTAGCATCGCCATAGCATCTGCTAATGTACGAACGCCGTCCCAACGTAGTTCCATATTGTAGTTTAGACCACCACGGATAACGTGAGTATGGTTATCAAAAAGACCCGGCAGTACACTGCGGCCTTTTAGGTTGATTGATTTGGTAGTGCTTCCCGCAAGGTCAAGTACTTCTGAATCAGTACCGACTTTAGTAAAGCGGCCATCCTTGATAGCAACTGCGGTAGCTGTAGGGTTAGCGGTATCGAGTGTTGTTATATTACCGTTATAATAAATAATGTCAGGAGAAGTCATAATACTGTCCTATTAAAATGAATACCAATTAGATTGGGATAAAAAATTGCCTATGGATTAACTTTTTTATTTATAGATTTATCGTCATCGGGGCAAATACTTATCCTTATTATTTAGGTATTACCCGAAGAAATCGTATA
The DNA here is from genome assembly GCF_057396245.1 of Psychrobacter sp. CX16. Taxonomy (NCBI): domain Bacteria; kingdom Pseudomonadati; phylum Pseudomonadota; class Gammaproteobacteria; order Moraxellales; family Moraxellaceae; genus Psychrobacter; species Psychrobacter sp. CX16. The sequence continues at coordinate 18,257 of NZ_JBXYJF010000026.1, read as the reverse complement.
TAAAATATTATTGTCATACAAGAGGGAAGATTTAGATGTTACATAACACTGCCAAACACATACAAAGCTAAAATTAGCTGTAATGTCATGTTAAAGAGCGGCTTAGCGTTACGTTTAACAGTAATGACACAATATCATTAAAAAAAGTAAATATAGGTCGAACTTGAGTCATGGCTTTAGAAAGCTACCCAATACGATTTATTTTTAACTAATAGGATAGTTTCTAACGTCTATTTGACTCGGTTTATTAATGGTTATTATCAACATCAGATGAGGTTTGTGTGGTTTGTTGAGTCGTCGTAGCATTATTAAAAAAATGCTGTTTTGCAAACGGAATGGCCTGTTCACCAATAAGCATACCTAATAAGCCAACCAGCGCCCATGTTGGAGGAGCAGGTGAGCGGACGTTAACGAGGTTATAAATAACGCCTACAACAATACCGACAATGAGTGAATAGATATAAATTTTCATAATTTATAATCTCTATGCTATTAAAACGTTAAAGGATTAACCAAGCAAAACTAAGTGTTATAAAATAACGTCACAGTTCAACTCGATTAATCCTTTTTTAACCTAATAAATAAGAGTAACTAGTCATTAGTTAAATCTTATTATTTTTTAGGTGCTGGGTTTGGGCCAATGGTGTTTTTCGCTGCAAAACGTGCAGGCGCTTTATGAACCATAGTGTAAGCATAGTCAACACCCATACCATAAGCACCAGAATGCTCACGTACGATGTCCATTACTGCATCATAAGTGGTCTTGTTAGCCCAGTCACGTTGCCATTCAAGAAGAACTTGCTGCCAAGTTACAGGAACAACGCCCACTTGAAGCATACGCTCCATTGCCCACTGATGCGCTTCAGCAGAAGTACCGCCTGATGCGTCAGCTACCATATAGATTTCGTAGTCAGTGTCTTGTAGGCAAGATAAAGCAAAAGATAGGTTACATACTTCAGTCCATAGGCCTGAAACAACAATCTTTTTACGACCATTTTTAGCATTTTCTGCTAAAGCATCACGAACGTTTTGATCGTCCCAAGAGTTCATTGAGCTACGCTCAAGAAGATCGTTGTCTGGGAAGACTTCTAATAGTTCTGGAAGCGTGTTACCAGAGAAGCTTGCAGTCTCAACGGTTGTAATAGTTGTTGGGATATTGAAAACTTTAGCTGCTTTAGCTAGACCAACAACGTTGTTTTTTAGAGTTTGACGGTCAATAGACTGTACGCCAAAAGCCATTTGTGGTTGCTGATCGATAAAGATAACTTGACAGTTGTCAGGAGTTAATAGTTCTAATAATGCGTTAGACTTAGTCATGGTCGTTATTCCTATTTTATTATTGGGATTATTAAACTTTTATAGAATTAATTAGTTATCATTTATAAAAGCGATAAAAAATGTATATAAGCAAACGTTACTACATTTAAATTAATTAGTTAAGCAAGCAGCTATTAAATAGGTTAGCTTAACTAAAATAAGAACTTAACACTATTTTGTGAATGACTCATTCAATAGCCTGTTAAGCTCTGTTACGAGATAGTATATTATCGTAAAACAAGCGAATCAAGACTTATACAGGCGTTGTAACATAAAGTAAACCATGTTAATTTAAGGATATTAGCGATTTTTATTATTAAATTATTCATCTTCGAAAATTGTTATTAATACGATGAATTAAATAATAGTGAAGTTTAATGTTTTATTATTTTACAATTTATATAGATTATGTTATTTAGAACTATTAAACAGTATAATGCTGAAACTATGATGGCAATTAGTATTATAAAATCGCCTCATAGAATATTTCGACCAAATAAATAACGAGAATTGTTTAGTAATTCTATTCACCTTTAATCATTTAACTAATTTATATTTTGCTTCCAGATACCTCTAAACAAGTATAAATACTGAGATTTTTTCAATTATTAGCCACTTGAGCCTGCTAACTTGTTGATATTAGAACAACAAAACTTAGGGTTGCAGAGATATAAATAACGCTAAAAATTGGCATACAAACGAGTAAAGAGAGTAGAAGGTAGTATAATTCCTCTAAATATTAGATAAGCGTGGCCTATAAAGGGTCATTATCTAAAAATAAGCGCAAAAAATACTTAAGCACTGAGTCAATGCTTAAGCAGGATATGGTTTAAGTAAGAGATTGGAGCCGATAGTAGCTGTTTTAGTCTTATCTTTGCTGTATAGCTAAGAATAATGGAAGTATAAGTTCTCATCAGGAACAATATTGCTTAGCTGCATTAAGTTGTCATCAGTAGGATACAAACGCCAGTCATCATTTAATGCCACATTTGCAATAGCAAACTCTGTATAGACATTTAACGCAATGGGTATACAGCCATCGTTCTGATAAGTAGAGGCGGCGGTCGGTGCTAGCATATTACCTGACTCATCATAGGCTACGCTATCATTATAGTAGGCATCTGCTGAGCCTTTAGCATCCATATCCTCTTCAAACGCAGGCGCAGATAGATTGGGTATGCTATCTAGCTGAGCCGGCTTAAGTAGCGGTTGTAGAGAATCGAGCAGCTGCGTGTCTTGGCTATGAATCTTAATACTGACTTTCTTCACCCAGCGCTGGCGGCATTCAAGGAGTGTATATGCGTTATCTAATCGAGCAAATAAGCGCCCATCACGGTCACGAATACCCCCTTTGATAACAATCACTTCATCAACTTTAAGCTTATCTTTGATTCGGTTAAAGCGCTCAGCATAGCAGCTGACCTCTAAACGGGCAGTACCGTCATCTAGGGTAATCACACAGCGGTTACCGAAGTTAGCGATATCCATAATCAAGCCAGCAAACATAGTGCTGCCGTTATAGCCGGTGTCTGATAAATTATCCAAACGCGCATTGGAGGTATAAACCGCGACCTCTTTACGATACTGATCGATAGGGTGACCGGTTAGATAAAGCCCTAAGGTGTCCTTTTCGGCTTTAAGACGGTGTTTGTCTCCCCAAATCAGCTCGCTTCCAGTCGGTAGAGGTGGTGCAGTAGTGGCATTATCGACTTCACTAAACAGATCCATCATGCCCATTTCATTATTCTGGCGCTCTTGCTCAGCAGCCTGCACAGCACTTGGTAGCTGTACCATTAGCGCACCGCGAATCTGATGACGCTGATCGGCGTCTAAATCAGGACGTAGCGTAATAGCAAAATCGTCAAAACAGCCAGATTTAATTAATGCCTCTAACGTACGCTTATTGACCTTTTTGATATCGACGCGGCGGCAAAAGTCATATAAATCGGTAAACTTACCGCCGCTACTGCGGGCTTGTACGATAGATTCAACCGCACCTTCACCAACGCCTTTAATTGCGCCTAGGCCATAAATAATATTGGTCGGACTATCAGCAACAAAATGCCATTCACTGCGGTTCACTGAAGGATTATCAACTGTTAAATCAAAGTTCTCACGGCAATCATTAATGAAGAACACCACGTTGTCGGTGTTGTTCATATCCGAGGTCAGAACCGCTGCCATAAACTCAGCAGGGTAGTAATATTTTAAATAGGCGGTTTGATAAGCGAGTACGCCATAAGCTGCCGAGTGTGATTTGTTAAACCCGTAACCAGCGAACTTCTCCATTAAGTCAAATACACCGCCGGATATCACGGGGTCGATGCCTTGATTTGTGGCTCCGGTTACAAAGATATCGCGCTGTTTGGCCATCTCTTCCGGCTTTTTCTTACCCATTGCACGGCGTAGCATATCAGCACCGCCTAAGCTGTAGCCTGCCATGACCTGTGAGATTTGCATTACCTGTTCTTGGTAGACAATAACGCCGTTGGTATTCTCTAAAATAGGCTCTAAGTTCGGATGATCGTAGACCACTTCCTCACGGCCATGTTTGCGGTCAATGTACATCTCTACCATGCCAGCATCTAATGGGCCGGGACGATATAACGCACACATAGCAATAACATCTTCAATATTGGTGGGCTGAAGCTTAGCAAGGTACTTTTTCATACCCGAGCTTTCTAACTGGAATACCGCTGTGGTCTTAGCATCCTGCAACAATTTATAGGCGTTTTTATCATCAAGCGGCAAATCTTCAAGCTCTAAAGCTGGCTTATTTTCACGGGCACGTCGTTCATTGATGTTCTTCACTGCCGCATTAATAACAGTCAAGTTACGTAGGCCTAAGAAGTCAAACTTAACCAGACCAACGGCCTCAACATCGTCTTTATCGTATTGACTGACACGGTGACCTTCTTCATCACAATAAATGGCACTAAAATCGGTAATTTTGTTAGGTGCAATGAGTACACCACCGGCATGTTTACCGACGTTACGGGTGATACCCTCAAGCTTAATCGCCATCTCCCAAATCTCATTGGCATCTTCATAATCCATATTATCTGGATTAGACAGTAAGTCTTTGAGTTGTGGCTCTTCTAATACCGCATCTTGTAATGAAATACCCGGTGTCTTTGGAATAAGCTTCGATATCTTATCCGCTAGACCGTATGACTTACTTTGCACGCGTGCCACGTCACGCACCACCGCTTTTGCAGCCATGGTACCAAAGGTAATAATCTGCGATACCGCTTCACGTCCATATTGACTGGCCACATATTCAATCACGCGGTCACGGCCTTCAATACAGAAGTCGATATCAAAATCGGGCATGGACACACGTTCAGGGTTTAAAAAGCGCTCAAACAGTAAGTCGTAATGCAGCGGGTCTAAATCGGTAATATTTAATGCATAAGCCACAAGTGAGCCGGCGCCCGAACCACGACCTGGGCCTACTGGCACGCCATTGGCCTTGGCCCAGCGGATAAAGTCCATAACGATTAAGAAGTAGCCGGGGAATCCCATCTCCAAGATGATATTTAGCTCATGGTTTAAGCGCTCGTCATAAGGCTTACGAATCTCTGGCCAAGTGTCATCGCGCTCCTCAACAGGATAAAGCTTATCTAAACGCGCATCCAAGCCGCGCTCCGACTCTCCGCGGAAGAAGGTTTCAATCGTCTCGCCTTCAGGTATGGGGAATTCTGGCAATACATTAATACCCAAAGTCAGGGTCACATTACAGCGCTGTGCAAGGCTAATGGTGTTAGCAATAACTTGCGGAATATCAGCAAACAAAGCTTCCATCTGCTGCTGTGTTTTCAAGTATTGCTGGTTTGAATAATTGCGTGGGCGATTAGGGTCCGCTAATACATAAGAGGTAGCAATACACACACGCGCTTCGTGGGCATCAAAATCTTCTTCATTTAAAAAACGCACATCATTATGGGCAACAATTGGAATGCCATGCTTGCCACCAACAGTAATGGCTTGATAAATAAAGGCATCTTCGCCAGGGCGATTGGTACGCTTAATGGCAAAGTATAAACGGTCGCCAAATGCGTCTTGATAGTCAGTAATCAGCTGATCCGCACGTTCTGGGTTAGAACCTGTTAAAGCTTGACCGACATCGGATTTTTCGGTGAATAAAACAATCACGCCCGCGCTATTTGCTAACAAATGCTCTTTGCTAACAATGGGCGTGCCTCTATTTTCAGGGTTCATTCGACCTTCGGTAAAGCCTAATGAGACAATACGGGTAATACTCTGATAACCCTCATTATTCATCGCCAGCAGCATTAAGCGTGTGTTCTCATCATCCAGAATAATCTCAGCGCCAATAATAGGCTTGATACCGGCATCTAGGCAGGCACGGTAAAACTTAACGGTGGCATACAAATTGGATAAATCTGTCAGTGCCAGCGCCATCTGTCCGTCAGCGGCGGCAGCCTTGACCATAGGTTTGATACGGATAATAGAATCCGTAATAGAAAATTCGCTGTGAATACCAAGATGTACAAACGCCATAAACGACCTGATTAACTAATTAAGATAGAGATGAGACTGTGGAGCTACGCTGTGTAGAGTATAGCGCTAGAAAGATGCGGATTATTTGTATTAAACAAGCCAAAAAGTAAGAGGGTAACTATAGCATTTTTAGCCATATTGAGCCATAGTCAAGCGAGGTGTTACACTTTATGATGTTACCCCATATGTATAAAAAATAATTTAAATTTATTAAGGAAATATGATGCATATCACCGCTAATTTTGATGCTGGTAATATCGAAGTTATCAGTTTAGAAGATAAAAAAGACATTCAGTTAAAAATCCGTCCCGATTTTGGCGATGAGTTTTTTCAGTGGTTTAACTTTCGACTGACTGGTGATGTTGGCGAGCAATATGTGCTTAATATTTTGAATGCTGGTGAGTCCTCGTATGTAGAAGGTTGGGAGGATTATCAAGCGGTTGCTTCCTACGACCGTGATTATTGGTTCCGTCTGCCCACCACTTATCAAGGTGGCAAGCTTAGCATCGAGGTTGAGCTTGATTATGACTCTATTCAGATTGCCTACTTTGCGCCGTATAGCTATGAGCGTCATCAAGATTTGTTGGCCGCCGTGCAAACGCATCCATTGGTGACCTTAGAGCACTTGGGTGAGACGCTTGATAAACGTGATTTGACCTTAGTAAAAGTCAGCGATGACAGTACTGAAAATCAAGAAAATAAACGTAATATTTGGATAATTGCTCGCCAGCATCCGGGTGAGACCATGGCAGAGTGGTTGATAGAGGGTCTGCTATATAGTTTATTAGAAAGTGACAATACTACTGCCAAATTATTGTTACATAAAGCCAACTTCTATATTGTACCCAATATGAATCCAGATGGCAGCGTGCGCGGACATCTACGAACCAATGCCGTCGGTGCTAACTTAAACCGTGAATGGCAAGCTCCGAGTCTAGAGAGAAGCCCTGAGGTGTATCATGTCATTAATAAAATGGAGAAGACAGGTGTCGATCTGTTTTATGATGTGCATGGTGATGAGGCGCTGCCTTATGTATTCTTAGCTGGCTCGCAAGGCACGCCAAGTTACGATAGCCGACTGGCACAACTGCGTGAGAAGTTCTCTGATGTATTGAAACTGGCCAGCGCCGACTTTCAGACTGAATACGGTTATGAGATTGATGCACCCGGTGAGGCCAATATGACGGTAGCCACTAACTGGGTGGCTGAGCGCTTTGACTGTCTGGCCAATACGTTAGAGATGCCATTTAAAGACAATGCTAATGCGCCTAATGCAGAGACAGGCTGGTCGCCTGAGCGTTCAATGAAATTGGGTGAGGCATCATTAGTGGCGATGCTTGCTATGGTAGATGAGCTGCGCTAGTTTATTAGCTTGAGTCATTCATAAAATATTAAAGCCCTCTATGCTTAGATTGGAGGGCTTTTTCGCTGCAATAAATCAAATAAGCCATGATGATTGTGCTCAACCTTAATTATTATTAACGAGTAATCAGATTTGAAGATAAAGGAGCTACTATGACACACCAAGACCTTAACATCGGGGAATCTAAATTTGAAGGATTTAATGATAAACATGGCATAATGATTTGTGGTTATGAATGGGGCATTAGTAAAGAAGACCAAAAACAGTTTGAATTAGGGAATGAATTAAAGTCTAAGGAAGGTGTCGAAGATAGACAAATCATTCAAAAAGAATCCAGTCATACTAGGTTTAAAGTAAGTTTCCAGAAGTTTGAAAACTTTTAAGAAGAGTAACTCAATTATATTGAAAAAGCCTTCCAATCTTGGGTAATGCCAGTCAGTTAAGGCAAAACCCGAAGAAAAGTAATAAAATAGCTCATCTATAACTAGATGGGCTATTTAGCTATGAGATTACAAGAAACCATATATGAGACCCACAAAAGAATACCTGAAACCCTAGACCAATTTGCAGAAATTATCGACCCTAAATGGATACAACAAGCCTTAGAACACACGGGCAAAGCCAGTATTAGAAGGCGCAAACTACCTGCCGAACACGTCGTATGGTTAGTTATCGGTACAGCCTTATATCGTAATAGTCTAATATGGTATGTTACCGAACAAATGAGGCTTAACCTAGATGGACAGGTCTGTGTACCAAATGCTGTCTTACAAGCCAGACAAAGACTAGGACACGAGCCATTAAAGCAACTATTCTATCAACTAAGCCATCACTACCAAGCCCAAAGTATAGAGCGCTAAGACTTTATGGGACTTAGCGTACACGTCGTAGATGGTGTTGTATACTCGCTACCTTACACAGATGAGAACCTTAACTACTTTGGCTCAAGTAAAGGCAGAACCAAGAATACGCCGTATCCACAAGTTCGCTCAGTATGTCTGATCAACACCGACACACATGCAATTATAGATACGACAATCACACACATGAGTCACGGAGAGACCACCTTAGCGCATGAGTTAAACATACAAAACAACAGCATTACCTTATTCGATAGAGCAGACTTACTCATCAAGTGGCAACACGCTCATCAAAACAGTCATTGGTTAATGCGAGCTAAGGATACTCTACGCTATAGTGTTAAGGAGACGTTTAGTAAAGGCGACTACTTGACTGAGATGCCTGTATCTCTTCAAGCAGAGAAGAAAAATCTAGGTCTACCAGAAACTTGGCAAGCTCGTTTAATTGAGTTTAGTTATGAAGGTAAGGTGAGACGCTACATTACCTCCCTAATAGACAGTAAACGCTTTGCCAAAGATAAGCTTGCCCTGCTTTATTTGGAGCGTTGGGAGATTGAGATGGCGTATCGGGAGGTTAAGCCTGATTTACAAGAGGGGTTATTGTTAAGAAGTAAGTTACCTGAGTTGGTATTGCAAGAGTTTTGGGGACTTATGATTGCTTATAATTTACTGAGACGATTAATGGGTTATATGGCAGTTAGTGCAAATGTGAGTCCATTGCGTATTAGTTTTCATGTGGCGTCTATAGCTTTTTTATGATCTCTTCCTGCATTTGCACTTTGAGGCTTAAATCAGCAAACATCTGTTTAAGCCTACGGTTTTCTTCTTCAAGCTCTTTTAATCGCTTAACATCAGAGACTTCCATACCACCGTACTTGGAACGCCATTTATAGAAAGTCGAGCTAGCAATCCTGTATTTACGGCACAGCTCTTTAGCAGGTATTCCAGCTTCTGCTTCTTTTAATATCGATACGATTTGGGTCTCAGTCATTCGTTTGCTCATATCAAAACTCCTTATGGGTATTTTATAGGAAATTCTACGATTGAGCTGTGTTATTTTAGGGGATAGTTACAGTCTGAATGCACATTTCAGCTAACAGAAACATAAGATATATGGTATATAGCATCATAGAAGAACATGACATTAAATATAGACGTCACAAACGTTTTAAAGTGACGACTGACTCAGACCATAACAAGCGAGTCTATCCTATTTTGCTTAAACATCAGTTAGGCGTTAATCGTCCTAATTGTGCTGCGGTAAGTGATATTACCTACATTTGGACAGATGAGGGTTAGCTTTATTTAGCATGCGTATAAGAGTCTTATACCGAAGAATAGGTAGGCTACGTTATGGACAAACACATTACCGCTGATTTAGCCTATCCGGCTCTAAATGAAGCAATCAAAGATAAAAGACCTAGCCGAGGACTTACTTTTAATTAAGATCAAGACTTGCATTATTAAAGCGATGATTATCGTAAAATCATCATTTCACGGCTTTAGAGGCTTTATGAGTGCTCAAGGTAACTGTTACGATAATACACCAATAGATAGCTTCATGGGCGTTTTAAACAATTAGCTGATAATTTTCATCATTATTAAACTCAATTTGAAGCGATTACCAGTATCAACCAACATATCGAATCAAATAGTAGCTGCTATTTTATGTAGCATCATTTTTAAAGTCTCAGGATCTATGGGTTTATGCAGAATTCTTATCCGTTTATTGAGTTCAGTATTGACAAGTTCTGGTGATGTATCACCTGTGAGCACCAAAAACTCTATCGTTAATGAAATTTGGTTTTGAATAGCATTTATAACATCTTCACCTGTTTCATTATCCGCCAGCCTAAAATCTGTAATAACAATATTAGGCTGTTCGGTACTAGCGAGGAGTAATGCCTCATTTACATCGTAAGCGGTTACGACCTTACAGCCCCATGAGCTAAGTAGTAACTGCATTGAGGTTAGGACACACTTTTCATCATCAACCACTAATATCGTTAGGTGAGAAAATGAATTGCTATTCATACAACTAGTTTCTAAATTTTCTGAATATAATTCATCTATAATAGGCAAATCTACATAGAACTCTGATCCACGATTAAGGTCTGACTTTACATTGATACTGGTGCCTAAAAGGGTAGCCATACCTTGTGCGATAGATAACCCTAACCCTAATCCTTGATTCTTCTTATTATTTCTTTCTAATTGGTGAAAAGAGATGAAAATCTGCTCTATTTCATCTGTCGTCATACCGCTTCCAGTATCCCAAACACTGACTCTACATAATTTTTGATGTATAACACTATTGTTGTTAGGTATTTCACGGACACCAATAAGAACGCCACCTTTACTGGTGTAACGAAGGGCGTTGCTTAAGAAATTTCTTAATATTGAAGAGAGCATCGATGGGTCTGTTCTGACTTTAATATCAGTAGTGCGATAGCGCAAGGTAAGCTTTTTAGACTGAGCCTGCATACTAAACTCATCAATGAGACTTTTAATAATATGGTTGAGTTCTGTTGTGACAATGTTTGGTTTCATTGTTCCAGATTCTAGATGAGCATGGTCTAATATGCTATTGAGCATATCTCTGCTAGATTTACTTGCAGTACTGGCGTATTCGACTATTTTAGCTTGATGTTCAGTAAGTTCAGTATTGGATAATGTTTCAATAAAGAGACTTAAAGCTTGCACAGGTTGTCGTAAGTCATGACTAGCAGTAGCTAGGAATTGGGTTTTAGCAATACTAGCTTGCTCAACTTGTTTAGTTTTAGATCTAAGCTGCTCCACTAATTTCTTATTTTCCATATACACTAGGATGGTCTTTAGAGTATATAACCAAGTGTGTCTTGAAAAAATAATAGTAAACACTAGGAGCAATAATATTGCTAAAGCCAGAACTATAAGTCTTGGTTCGTTTAGAAAAAATAATGTAAAAATCCACGCTAACATGCTTGGCAACGCTAGCATAATATATATACGCCAAAAAATTCCTACACTTGAAATAGCACCACCAAGTATCCCAAAATGAATTCCAAGCATAGTAATGACTTGAGTAGAATCTTGTATGTTTGTCAAGACAACTTTGCATATCGCTAATGCCCAAAGGCTACCTACTGTAAAAGTACATATAAGAAGCAGCCTATAGGTAAAGTAATTAATCAGGTATTTATTATTGCTTTCAGTATCGTCAGTCGTTAGAGTCTTTTCCTCATCTGATAGTGTATATATACCCGATTGAGAGTCGACTACTAAACTATTTAATCTATTTATAGACTTAATTTTACACCAGCTGTACCAGCATAAATATAGAGCAATACATTGAAAAAAAATGAAAATAAAGTTTAGAAAGAGTTCGATAGTGAGTTGTGAGTACTTATACCATAAAACTATAAAAGCTACGCTACTTATTGATCCTAAAAAAATTAAAAGAGCGCTATAACTGATAAAAAACATCTTGATACGTTTTAAAGTACAATAGCTAGGGTATTTATTTATTTTATACCACCAGTTCCATGAAAATAATAATGACGAAACAAGATAGGTAATCCAGAAAATATTAATTATTTTTTGTCCAAATTTTAAATCTAACGTAAAATACATCATTATAAAAAATAGGATGGATGGTATGATTGCTCCTAAGAAAGCAAATGGAATGTGTTGATTTAATAGATTAAGTTGTTCAGTGAGAATCTTTTGACTTTTCTCTGGCTGTTTAATTAAGGCGTGTAGCGCATCTATGTCATCGATTATCCTCATATATCTCCTTATCTATGAATACAACCGATTCTCATAGCAAAAACTCAAATATGAATAAGAATTGGGAAGTGAGTTGAATTATTTGAAAGAGTTAAACTTATAATACATCTATCTATAACCCTACTGTCAACACTTTAATAGCAAATCTAACTGCAAAGGTGGGTTACCAAGTTGTTTATTTATTAAAAAACAGAAGTTATGAGCCAGTATCTTACGAGTAAGACGATGGGATAAATGCCACAAATCCTGGGCTCTAACCTTCTGAATATTAAAGTGCTCAGTTAACTGACCAATCACCGTCTCAATATTACGCCGACAACGCATCAATCGGTTAACAGCAGACTTAGGTCTATCATCTTTCATATTGCTTCTAAACGGCGTTTGAAAATCAATACCAATAGAAGCAAAGTACTGCTTTAGTTTAGGGCGAATATACCCTTTATCTGCTCCTAATAAGCCTTGAACATTATACGTAATCTCTGGTGCAACCTCACGCTCATCAATACAGGCTGAAGCAAAGGCAAACCCTTTAATCATGCCGGACATATTGATAAGCAAGTGACCCGTAACACCATAGTATTTCTCTTGTTTTGATGCACAGTAACTAAAAGAGGCATCTACTTTAAACGTCTTATGTCTGTAAGCACGAGCATATTTGCATACGGGTATCGGAAAACCATCGATAAAGTGTATATCGTCAATTTGTGTCAGACTGACTTTCTGTTGTATATGCTGTTTAACCATCCATAAATTAGCACACTGTTTGGCAAAGTTACGATAAGACCCTAAAGTCGGAAACCAAGATAACCAATGATGTTTAAAGTACTGCCATATTTGTTTGTCTTGATCCATTCCAAGAAACTCTCCGACAAGCTCCATGCATATAATCTCGGTGTCATTTAGTTTAGGAGCATAACCTCCTTAATAAAGTTTAGCTAATTATTTTTAGTCTTTTTTTTAGTTGATGGTAGTTACAAGTATAGTGTATTTATTATACCTCGAATAACCTTAATTGATTTGAGCCCCTAACTTTATATGATTTAGGGGCATTTTTTTGTCTAGGGTTTTATATAGGGGGCCTATTGTCTAAATTACTTAGATATTAGTATGTTTATACTATTAATTCTGAGTTAACAAAGTAGTAATATTTAGAGGCAATGAATTATTAGATGTTTTATGTATTACTAAAATCTCATCCAGCTACTAAGTTTTTTTTGATAACAGTAAATTAAAAGGATTCTTAATTGGATATATTTTTGACATCTTATAAAGAATTTGAATTTTATTGAAAGAAATAATAAGGAGTTATCAATGAAGCTATCAATAGTAAAGCTAAATTGTATTTTATTTGTAGTTTTATTAATTAGTAGCTGTGCTAGCACATCAGATGAGATGATAAAAGTCAAAAATGTAGCATGGTACCCAGATAAAATAGTAAATATCGATAGCCTTTTAGCAAAAGATGTTCCAGATAAGTTTACGAGATTAGTTTTTTATAGAGCTATGGATGATGACGATTCTATGACAGGGGCTAATATCTCAATTAATGATGATTATCAAGTGAGCTTACATCCTGGAAATTTTACGATTGTTTATTCATGCGTAGGTGACAACAGAATCAGTAGCAACGTTACTGAAAAGAAAACGAACGATTTACTCTTAAATCATAGGGTTTATGATCTGAAAGGAAATGAAACCTATTATTTCGAGGTTGACGTTGATGATGGTAATAGACGTTCAAAAGTGACGCAAGTTTCGAGAGAAAACGCTGTTCCTAATTTAACAAATATGGCATATCAAAGCCACCAAATCAGTAAGGTCATTCCTCACTGCATTCCTCGCCCAATAGTTGTCGTAAACACAAACCCTCCTGTTGTAGAAGAGAAACCTCCTGTTTTAGAAGAAAAATTATCAATAAATTTACAGGTTCTTTTTGATAATGATAAATCTATCATTAAACCTCAGTATTTTAGTGAAATAGACAAAGCAGCTGAATTAATGCAGAAATATTCAGACACCACGATTGTCATTGAAGGACATACCGACAGTAATGCTAGTCATCAGTATAACCAGAGATTATCCGAGCGACGTGCAAATGCCATTAAGCAATTATTTATAAATAGATATGACATTGATAGAAACCGAATTCAAGCCATTGGGTATGGTGAATCAAGACCTATAGCGACAAATGCAACTGAAGAGGGTAGACAGTTGAATCGTAGAGTGGTTGCTGTAATCGATCAAAAATAACTACTAACTACTTCAGCATACTCGCTTTTGAGGTTAGTTAGTTTTTAGTACAAGTTAGACATTAGAAACAATATAAATTTTATACACAATAGATTAGGAAAAATAATGAAAAATATAATTGTAAAAATCACCGATACTACTGGCAGTGTAGTTGAACAGCACCTTTCTAATGATGGACCTACTATCATAGATGCGGTAAACAATGCGAATTATGAATTCTTTGATAGCGCCAAAGGATATGGTCCAGACCATATTATAACAACTCGTGTTGATAATGATTTAAAAATAGCTTTTGATCGTACAGGCAAAGCTGATGATCTAATTATTAAAGATTTTTATACTTTAGATGCAAGTGAAAATCAAAGTGCATTATTAGGTATATCTAAAGAAGGTGACCCATACTACTATATTCCTGATACTGCACAAAAAGAAGATTTTGTCACTCAGCTCCAAGACGGGGCTTCTCAAGGTAACGCACTTGGCGGTGAATACTATAATTCACCGTGGTGGATGGGCGCAATTCCTTTAATAGGTTTAGGTTTGACAACAGCTGGTTTGGCGGCATTAGGTTCGGATGATTCAGATTCAAGAGACTCCGGTGTTCCTGATTCTTCTAAAGCTATTGAACCACCAACGGTTGTCATTACTGAAGATGCGAATAATGATGGCATTATTTCAGCTACCGAGCTTGATGGAACCGTTGGTGTGTTAATAACTGTTTCACCAGATACTAATATTGATGATTTTTTAATCATCACAAATCCCGATGGAACAGTTCAGCAAGTTACTATTACTCAAGACATTATAGATGATGGATTGGTTCTAGAATATCCTGCGCCTGATAATGGAGGAACTATTGATGTTTCTGCATTCATCGCTGATCAGTTTGAAAATGCTTCAGATTCGAATAGTGATGAAGCAATAGTTAAGGTTCCCGCTGTGGTTTCAATAGCTGGAGATACAAGCGTTGATGAAAATAGTGGACTTGCGATATATACAATCACATTAGATAAAGCTTCTGATACAGATACAGTAATCACTTATGAAGTGGTTAATCAAACCACAGACAGTAATGACTTTACAGGAAGCACGACAGCTACAGTAATTATTCCAGCGGGTGAAACAAGTATTGATATTGAAATCGGTATTAATAATGATGATATTTACGAAGGATCTGAAGAATTTAACGTGATCATTACTGAGGTCACAGGTGGTGCTGTATTAAGCAGTAAAAGTACAGTTAATACAACCATTATTGATAATGAAACAATGCCAACAATAAGTGTTGATAGTGTTCTCGTTAATGAAGGCGATGCTACTGCCACATTTACGGTGTCATTATCAACTTCTTTGGCGTCTGATAGTGTCACCGTTGATTACACAACCGCTGATGGTACGGCATTAGACGGTAGTGATTACACGGCTGTATCTGGTAGCTTAACTTTTCTTCCAGGTGAAACAACTAAAACGATTACGGTTGCTATCTTAGATGACAATATAGCTGAAATAGCCGAAACTTTTGATGTCGTTTTATCTAATCCAGTAAATGCTACTATTTTAAATAACGGTGTTGGTACGATTGAAGACGAAGTAGGTCCTGAGGATATAGTCATTGTGTCAATCTCTGACAATGTTGATACGATATTAGAAGGTGATACGGCAAGCCTTCCTATTAATTTAACTGATGAAAACGGTAATCCTCAAGTTGCTATAACAGATGTCACAGTTACGGTTGAATATACAGGAACAGCGACTAATGGTGATGATTATAGCGGTAGCTTAACAGTTACCATTTCGGCAGGTTCAAGTACTGCGAATTTAGATATTGAATCTCTAACGGATAATCTTGATGAACCCCTAGAAGATGTAGTTATTACCTTAACAGAGGTTACAGGTGGTGGATTTGAAGGTATAGAGATAGGTGAGGATAATACGGCAGATTTATACATTGAGGATACTAATGAGGCTGCTACATTAAGCATTGATAGTGTCACCGTTGATGAAGATGCTGGAGTAGCAACGTTCACGGTTACGTTAACAGGGGCGACCCCATCAGGCGATGTGACTTGTGATTACACAACCGCTGATGGTACGGCATTAGACGGTAGTGATTACACGGCTGTATCTGGTAGCTTAACTTTTTTGCCAGGTGAAACAACTAAAACGATCACGGTTGCTATCTTAGATGACAATATAGCTGAAATAGCCGAAACCTTTGATGTCGTTTTATCCAATCCAGTAAATGCTACTATTTTAAATAACGGTGTCGGTACGATTACTGATGAATGTCACACTGACCTTGATTCTGCATTAGTTTCCATAGTTGATAATGTTGACTCTGTTTATGAAGGTGATTTAGCAACTTTCACAGTGGAACTGCGCGATGTTAATGGTAATTTAAATACTGCTATATCTGATGTTGTTGTAGATATTCATTATAGTGGCGTTGCTATTGACGGAACGGATTTCATAGGTGTGGCAAGTGTCACAATACCTGCTAATAGCTCGAGTGTAGACTTTGATATAGCGACTTTAGATGATTATTTAGATGAAGGCTCTGAAGTTGTTAACATTGAATTAGCTCATGTTACAGGTGGTGGTTTTGAAGCAATCTCAATTGATCCTAATCATGCGACAGCGGATATGGATATTGTTGACGAGTGCTGTGAACTAGACACTGTTTATGTCTCAATCCTTGATTACATGACCGATATTGTAGAAGGCGCTAACGGTATTTTTCCAATTGAGCTACGTGATCAAGACGGTAATTTAATAAATGCTGTAACCGATACGACAGTCAATATTAGCTATACTGGTGTTGCTATAGATGGTACTGATTTTACAGGTATAGCCAGTGTGGTCATTCCTGCTGGCAGTCAAGGTACCAATCTTATTTTAGAGACCCTTGATGATAATCTTGCGGAAGGTTCAGAGATTGTAAATATTGAGCTTTCAAGCGTTTCTGGTGGCGGTTTTGAGGCCATTGAGGTCGATGCTACCAAAAATCTAGCAGATATGAACATCGTTGATGAATATCTTGGAGATAGTGTTTATGTTTCTATCCTTGATTTTACAACAGATGTTATTGAAGGAGCTAATGCATTATTTCCGATACAACTACGCGATGCAGATGGCAATCTAGTCAATGCAGTATCCGATATTTTAGTAGAAATTGCCTATACTGGTGTTGCTATAGACGGTAGTGACTTTACAGGTATTGCTACTGTTGTTATTCCCGCGGGTAATCAAAGTACTAATCTTATTTTAGAGACTATTGATGATAACCTTGCAGAAGGATCGGAAATTGTAAATATTGAATTGACCGGAGTATCAGGCGGTGGTTATGAAGCCATAGCAGTTGATACTACTCAAAATACAGCGGATATGAATATCGTTGATGAAAGAGATGATTCTGATACGGTTTTAGTTTCGATCTACGATGATATTGACGCTGTTAACGAAGGTGAAACAGCCAGCTTCCAAATCATCTTAAAAGATGAAGATGGTAATCCACAAACCGCGGCAAGCGATGTGACCGTTGATGTGACCTACTCAGGTGTGGCACAAAATGGTACTGACTTTACCGGTGTGGTGCAAGTCACCATTCCCGCAGGCGCAAGCGCAACCAGTCTTGATCTTGCCACGCTTGTCGACAACCTTGTTGAGGGCGATGAGCTGGTGAACATCAGTATCAGTAACGCCCAAGGCGGCGGCTTTGAGGGCATCAGTGTCGATAGCACTGCCAATACGGCAGATATGATTATCACCGATAGCGATAGCGCTACCCTGACTGTCAGTGCAGCTCAAGTTGTTGAGGGCGGTAACCTTGTGCATACCGTCGCTATCAGTACCCCAAGCGCCGCGGCTGAGACGTACAGCTTTAGTCTCACCCCAGGTGCCACGAATCCGGCCACTGAAGGCGATGACTATACCAACAGTCCTATATTTAGTGATGGCGTCACTTATGATGCCAGTACCGGTGAGATTACGGTTCCAGCAGGCATTACCAGCTTTACGGTTACGTATCCCACTATAGATGACAGCTACGCCGATAGCGGCGAGACCACCACCGTTACTGTAGGTAGCGCCTCAAACATCGGTACTATCTTAGATGAAGATGGCAGCGATGATGACAACCTACCAGACCCTGTCACCGTGTCTATCACCGATAGCGT